>NZ_LYUY01000187.1:0-683 GCF_001675785.1 Wolbachia endosymbiont of Nomada ferruginata | reverse complement strand
AACGATTATTATAATGCGCAGAGATTTATATTGGATGAGAGTTTATTTGGAGATCTTCTTTCTGACTATTCGGGGGTAAAAATAGAAAAAGATGGACCAGTGTTATCATTTGGAAGAGTGAACTTTTTCAGATCTAGCAGTCCATTAATTGAGGTTATAGAGAGTTATCTACGCGATCATTATGAACGAGCTTTAAGCAATGACATATATCGCTTGGATGTAGCAATCCTTGGAGAAACCGAGCCTCACACAAAGAATTATAACGGTATTTATGAAAGAAGTCATCAGTGGAATAATTTAAAAACGCTATACCCTTTACCACAGAGCTTATTACCGGCAATTAAGTTTGCTAAAGCGCAGATAGTATTATCGGACAGTTGGAGTTTAGGAGAAATAAACGCATGTTTTCCGGTTACTAGTATAGAAGAGGAAGGGAATAAATTTTTATTGGGAAGTAGCAAACTATCTGAACAACTGTGGAATTTAAAATACAAGCCAATTTTAGAAAGGTTTAGCGTTACTCACCACTACAAGGTAGAAGATTTTACCAACCAAAAAGTTATAAGATTTGGTATAGCAGAGCACAATATTCACTTTAAAAATGATTTAGATTCAAGACAAAAAGATTCAATACATGAGTTAGAAAGGTACATTTTAGTGTTTTACCCAGGTGTACTAACGTG
>NZ_LYUY01000186.1:0-690 GCF_001675785.1 Wolbachia endosymbiont of Nomada ferruginata | reverse complement strand
TGTTGGATACTTTTTTCTCATCTTTACCCCGTACTAAAATTTCAGATATTATAGCCTTTTACTTGTTTCCGGACAACCTCTAAATCTTTTTCTAATTGTTCCAAGAGATCAATTTTTTTTAAAATTCTTGTATACTTAGCTGCTGTTTCTAAAGTGAAACTTGACAACTCATCATTTACAAAATTACTTATACTACTGTTCTTGGTTGGAAAATTTTTTCCCAAAATTCTATTCATTAATGTTTTAAAAAGACCTAATGGCTGTTCTACATAATTGTTCAAGTCAGTATATATAACAAACTCAGCTATACCTTTTGCCTCACCTGTAAAACCTTCTAATGCATGAGATAAATCCCTTAACGTTTTGTTATATTGTTTCTCTGCATTTCCTAGCTTTACAGCTTTGATCAGAGAATCGAGATTTTTTTTATAGTTCTCACTTTTAAATGGATTATTCATACTAATTACAGCTCATTATTTATTAAAATATAGATCTAAAATATTAAGATCTAGTAAATGTTACTTTTGTAATTCATGTAGAACTATAGCTATAATAAGTAAGATTTCCCTACGTCATACCGCCGCGGTATCTCCAGATCCCGCTAACAATTTACTATTACCCACAAATATGAGGTTCGTGAGCAAGTCGCCATCCTTCTGCTAAATCAAAGAGACGTTTATATCCTTTCCA
>NZ_LYUY01000029.1:0-12930 GCF_001675785.1 Wolbachia endosymbiont of Nomada ferruginata | reverse complement strand
TGTTGGATACTTTTTTCTCATCTTTACCCCGTACTAAAATTTCAGATATTATAGCCTTTTACTTGTTTCCGGACAACCTCTTAGGCTACTTTCACATTGATATTGCTGAAGTTAGAGCACTTTCTTAATATAATCCTTATCTCCAAACAATAAACCTGCAAGTTTCTTAGCTAGACTTGGTTTTAATGTCAAAAAAACTTGCTTTTAGACACTAACAGTTATATATTTTAATAAATCAGGGTTGTATACAAAATGAAGAGCTTAAAGGAATTATCCTTAAGAATTAAGAATATTAAATCTGTACAGAAAACCACGAAAATAATGCAAATGGTTTCTGCAGCAAAGTTGTTACAAAGCCAAAAGAAGTTATTAAATTCAAAATTATATGTATCTAAGCTGCATAACATTATTTCTTCATTAATGCTATCAGTTGATCAAGAATTACTGGCAAAAATTCTAAATGTCAGTAACGACGGTTCTTACCTAGTATTCATTGTTGCGTCTGATCGTGGCTTGTGCGGCAACTTTAACTCTTCTATTGTCAAATTTAGTCAAGAGCGTGTAAATAAGTCAATCGCAAATGGCAAAAGAGTAGATATTGTATTTCTTGGTAAAAAAGCTTTTGATGTAGGTAAAAATAGATTTGACTCTAAAAGTATCTTAAAAATTGAAAATAGTAAGGGAATCACGTTAAAGCACGTAGAAGCTTTGGTTGATGGTATAGATTTAAGTAAATACGATAAAGTTAAAGTTTTTTATAGTAAATTCTATAATACCTTCACGCAAAAACCAATGTTGGAAACAATAAAACCATGGAGTAAAGACTCATCCTTGATTGATAGCTCTCTGGCTGGTCCAACAATAGATTACGGCTATGAGTATGAACCACAAAATATTGAATTTATTTTAAAATCTTTGGTTCAAGATTACGTTGTAATTGCTCTTTACTCTGCTTTGCTTGAAAGTGCAACAAGTGAGAATAGTGCTAGGATGGTTGCTATGGAATCAGCAAACAGAAACACTAAAGAGATGCTGAACAAATTAGCATTGCTTTATAATCGTTCTCGTCAAGCAGCAATTACAACTGATTTAATTGAAGTTATAGGTGGTGCAGAGTCTTTATAAAAATCTAAGGAATAGAAAATGAATATATTAAATATTGCAGCAGATATCACTAAATTAATAAAAAAGCAGAATCAAGACGCGGAAGTTACAATATATGAAACTAATAAGACTTCAGTTTCTCAGCGTCTATCAAAAATTGAGCAAATATCACAATCTAAAAATTGCACTGTAGGAATCAGAGCTATAGCAGGTAAAAACAAAGCTGCGTATATTTCTACAAACGATTTGAATAATCTTAGTGATACGGTAAGTCAAGTGGTAGAAATGGCAAAGAATGCGCCAGAAGATCCTTGCATTAATTTTGCTGTAAATGGTAGTAATTATATCTCTTCTGCAGATTTAAGTATCTCAGATAATAATGTTGTAACCGTTGATAACCTAAAAGAAATTGCTGAAGCTGCAGAAAATTCAGCCCTTGCACATAAGAGTATCACTAATTCTGAAGGAGCCTCTTCTTCATACGCTTTAGTGAATACAGTATTATCGACTGTTTCTGGTTTTATTGGCTCGTTTAGTAAATCAACCTTTGCTAATCAGGTCTCTGTTGTTGCTGGAAGAGAAAGTGAAATGAAGGTTGGTTACGATTATGATATAGCATGTAATTTTAGTGATTTAAAGTTGCCAGAGTTAATGGGAAAAGAAGCAGCAAAAAGAGCAGTTGATCAATTGAATTCACGTACAATGAAAACTGGTAAATTTCCAGTTATTTTTGAAAAAAGAGCAGCAAAAGGGCTAGTAAAAAGTTTTGCTTCTGCTATAAATGGGAGCAGTATTATAAGCAACAGTTCTTTCTTGAGGGGTAGTTTAAACGCTCAGATTTTCAATGATAGAATTAACATTATCGATGATCCATTGTTGCCAAGAGGCATAGCATCGAGACCATTTGATGGAGAAGGGATAACTAGCAAGAAAAATATATTTGTAAAAAACGGAATATTACAAAATTGGATTTTAGACTTATACTCGGCTAGAAAATTAGACTCAGAAACAACCGGAAGTGCAACTCGTGCAAGTAATGCTGCAGTTATTCCTGCAGCTAGTAACCTCTACATTGAGAATGGTGATGTATCGTTTGAAGAATTAATTCAGGAAGTGAAAGAGGGAATATATGTAACTGATTTATTTGGTTTTGGTGTCAATGTAATCAATGGCGATTACAGCCAAGGCGCTTCCGGATTTTTTATAGAAAATGGAAAAATAACGTATCCAATACATGAGATTACCATTGCTAGCAATTTGAAGGATATGTTTAGCAATTTAGTCGTTGCAGATGATCTAACTTTTTGTGGGCAATTTAATTCACCAACGATTAAAGTTAGCGAAATGACGGTTGCAGGTTCGCTTAACGATTAAAAAATTTATTTGCATCAAGTACAACAATTGTGTATTATTGTCATGTAATGTTAAGAATAGACTATGGAGTATAAAGGTTTAGTTTCAATAGCTAAGCTTAAAGCATTCTCAATCGTAATTTCAAAGTTTTTCATCACATTAGTAATGTTAGTTAATAATTTAGGAGTTGTTTAAATGGAATTTGGTAATGTAAAATGGTTTAATGCCGAAAAAGGCTATGGTTTCATCAAGCCAGAAGGTAAAGGGGGTGACGTTTTTGTACATATTAGCACATTGGAACGTTCGGGAATAAGACCTGAGGCACTTAAAGGAGAGAATAAAGAGAAGGGAATAAAAGGAGAAAGGGTGAGTTATGAGGTTAAAGAGGAGCGCGGTAGAAACGGAGAAGATAAAAAATCTGCAATAAATTTAAGATTGGAAGATTAATCTATTATGAAGTCTTTTAACAGGATTAACGTATTGTGAATAATTTTCATGAGATGGATCTCCCAGCTTCGCTTAGACAAGCTCTAGATAAAAATAATCTTTTCGTCCCAACTCCGATTCAAATACAAGCGATTCCCTTAGCGCTACAAGGTAAAGATATTCTCGGATCTGCTCAAACGGGGACTGGAAAAACTTTAGCATTTGCTATTCCGTTGGTTGCTAAGTTGCTGAATGAGCCTAACACTGGTTCAGCTTTAGTCATCGTGCCAACCAGAGAGCTTGCGCATCAGGTAACAAATGAGATAAGAAAACTCTTATCTCAAAATTCTGCACTAAGGGTCGCTTTGTTGATTGGTGGTGAGCCTATTTTTAGGCAGCTAAATCAGCTTCAGAAAAAACCACAAATTGTAATAGGTACTCCTGGTCGTATTATAGACCATATTGAGCGTAAAACTTTGATTACTCGCAATGTTAGCGTTCTTGTGCTTGATGAAACGGATCGTATGTTTGATATGGGCTTTGGAGTTCAGATTGAAGAAATTATGAAGCATTTGCCTAAAATAAGGCAAACTCTTATGTTTTCTGCAACTCTTCCTGGAGATATAGTAAAACTTGCTGAGAAGTACCTTAATCGACCAGAACGTATTTCTGTTGATTGTGAGGCTACAACTTCTGTAAAAATTAAGCAAGAAATTGTTTATGCATCAGAATCAGAAAAATATGAAAAGCTTGTTACACAACTATGTCAGCGCGAAGGATCAATCATTATCTTTGTCAAAACAAAGCGAGGAGCGGATCAGCTAGCTAACAGATTGCACAAAGATGACTATAGCGCTTTAGCAATTCATGGTGATTTAAGGCAGCACAAGCGCGAAAGGGTCATTAATTCTTTTCGTCGTGGCCGTAATCAAATCATGGTTGCAACAGATGTTGCTTCTCGCGGCCTTGATATTCCCCACATTCAACATGTTATCAATTATGATGCACCACAATCGCAAGCTGACTATATTCATCGTATAGGTAGAACTGCACGCGCTGGAGCTGAAGGGTATGCGCTATCTTTTGTTACACCTCAAGATAAGAGAAGACTGCCTGCACTGGCAGACAAAGAAGGAGAGCTAAATTTTGATTGTAGTGTGCAATTTAAAAAACGTAACAGCAAAAAGGTCTTTAAAAGGCCAAGTACGTTAAAGACTAAATACGGTAGAAAAAAGATCAATGCATTTAAGAAGAAAAGCAGAGTACTAGAAAAAGCGTATTAAATAGGATTTACCTACAACTTGATAAGCGTAAAACTCGTCATTCCACTACTCATTAGCGGAATCTATGCTGAGATGTTGCGGTGCTGTGACGTAGATCCATAGTGGGGATTCAAATTGGCTACAGCGAACTGCTGGATTTCAATTTTTTTAATAATTGTGTGCTATTCATTATATATGAGTTCCCACTTTTAAAGAGAATAGGAGATGATTTCCAAAAACTTAGAGGCAAGTTTGAATAGAGCACTACTCATTGCTTCTAATTTTAATCTTAAATATGCAAAAGTAGAACATTTATTGCTGGCGTTAACTAAAGACGTGGATGTAAATTACGTTTTATCAAGATGTAATATCAGAGCCGATGAAATCATCAGTATGGATAACATTCTATCAAGATGCAATATTAAGGCTAATGATTATAATAATAATATAAAAGGGTTTTTACAAAGCAGTTCTGAATTGATTATCAGTGGAGTTAAACCTAGCTCAATGTTTCAATGCATAATACACAGAGCAATAATACGGGCTCATAGCTTGGGAAAAAAAGAAATAAATGGAGCAAATGTTCTAGTAGAAATTTTGTCTAGGCAAGACTTATACGTTGAAAATCTATTGCAGAAACAAAATGCGAAAGATTCCAATTTGATTTACCATATATCTAATATGAAATACTCTAACGATATAGATGAATATACCACCAATCATAAAGTAAAACTTGATAAAAATAATGATGCTCCTACTACAGTAAATAAAGGTGAGCTACTAAAAGATGAGGAAATTCTACAAAGTTATTGTAAAAATTTAAATGACTATGCAAGAAGCAAAAAAATAGATTATGTTATTGGTCGTGATTATGAGTTAAATCGCACTATAGAAATATTATTGAGGCGTAGAAAAAACAACCCTTTATATGTTGGAGACCCAGGTGTTGGCAAAACAACAATAGTTGAGGGTTTGGTACTCAAGATCATTGAAGGCAGTGTTCCAAGTGCACTCAGGTCCAGTATAATTTATGCTTTGGATTTAGGATCACTCCTTGCAGGGACACGCTACAGAGGTGATTTTGAAGAGAGAATAAAATCTATAATAAAAGCAATTGAGGTAAAACCAGGTGCGATCCTTTTTATTGACGAAATACACACTATCATTGGAGCAGGTTCTACAAGTGGTAGCTTTCTTGATGCAGGTAACCTACTCAAACCTGCGCTTGCAAGAGGTACACTGCGTTGTATAGGTGCAACTACATATAGAGAATACAGCGCTAGTTTTGAAAAAGATAAAGCACTAGCGAGAAGGTTTCAAAAAATTAATGTTAAAGAATCTTCTGTTAATGAAACGATAAAGATACTAGATGGTATAAAGCACTACTATGAAGGGTATCATGGAGTATATTATACAAAAAATGCCATTAGGTCTGCGGCTGAACTTTCGCATAAGTATATTACTGGGCGAATATTACCTGATAAAGCGGTTGATGTTATTGATGAGGCAGGGGCATATTGTAAATTGCTAAGAAACAGGGGTAAAATTGTAAATAGTAGAGATATTAAGAATACCATTACTAGAATTACAAATGTGCCTTGTGGATCTGAATCTGATGATTTACAGAAAGTAAAATCTTTAAAAGCTAATCTAGAGAAGGTGATTTTTGGCCAAGAGCAGGCAATAGAATCTCTTGTTAATTCTATTAAAATTGCTAAATCTGGGTTAAGAAATTACAATAAACCTTTAGCAAGTTATCTTTTTGCAGGGCCAACTGGTGTTGGTAAAACCGAGCTAGCAAAACAATTAGCAGAAAGCATGGGCATGAATCTTATACGCTTTGATATGTCCGAATACATTGAGTCTCATACGATATCAAGGATGATTGGTTCTCCTCCTGGATATGTAGGTTATGATCAGGGTGGATTACTCACAGAGTCTGTATCTAACAATCAATATAGTGTTGTGTTGCTTGATGAAATTGAAAAGGCCCATAGCGATATCTATAATATATTGCTACAAATTATGGATTATGGTTGTGTTACAGACACTTACGGACGTAAAGTTAACTTTTCCAATATAATTTTAATTATGACAACTAATGCAGGAGCAGCTGAACGCAGCAAAAGTTTTGTTGGCTTTGGGCATAAAAATTTTAACATTGGTGATAGCGAAAAAGCGATAGAACAGGTTTTTAGCCCTGAATTTCGTAATCGTCTTGATGCGATTATTTCTTTTTCTGACTTAAGTACGGATGTGATTTTGCATATTGTGGATAAATTTGTCCTAGAACTGAAAAAGCAACTGACGCAAAAAGGCATAAACTGCTTAGTAGAGGATGAAGTGAAATCTTATCTTGTACAAATGGGTTATAGTAAGGAAATGGGAGCACGTCCGATAGAGAGACTTATTGAAAAAGAGATAAAAAGTTACTTAGCGGAAGAAATACTGAATCGTAAATTAATAAAAGGAAAGAAACTAAGAATCTATATGAATAGAGTAGAAAATAAAATTGCTTTTGATATAGTTTAAATTCTTGCTTGAGTATTGGATTTATAGTATAATTGCCTTTTTTAATGAGGCTATAGTGGCAAGTTTAACTAGAAATCAATATTACAGTAATCAAGATTTACAGAATTTATTTTCAAGACTAGGAATAGAAGCGGAAGAAGTAATAAGCCAGGAGTTTGACGATATACTCAAGTTAGTTGAACGGAGCTTTAGAAAGCTTTCATTAAAGTGCCACTCTGACAAAGAAAAAGATGAAGAGAAGAAAAAGATAGCTACAGAAAAGTTTCAAAAACTTAGTGCAGATAAAAAAGAGCTAGAGAAGCATCTCAACGCTTTAAAAGAAGGAAAAACTCCTAGTCAATATGAAAGGCTATCAAGTGAAGAAGAACGGAGGAGGCAAACAAAAATTTATGGAATATTATCACGTAGAAGCAAAGCTATAAATAGAGCACTTTTATTTTTTATATTAGCAAATGCGGTGTTTACTTCATCGCTGAAAGTTGAGTATTGCTTATCGCAACTTGCTAATAGTGGCACGGTGCAAAGCATCGCTTATCAATTTTATGCATTTAGCATAGGGATTTGGCCGTTGTTATTTATTATATCCTTTTGTGGTATTATTTATGCAGCAAGTAAACAAAAAGGTTCACAAGAGGAAAATCTGGATAGATTAAATCGAAGATACAATCTACTTATTGCTGCTGATAATTATGTGATATGTATCGCAGCAACATTTGCTATATGTGGTCTAGTGTCAGAGGTAGCACAAAATGGCTGGCCTGCTCAATATGGAACAATGCTGATGATTAATTTAGCATTGGATTTATTACTTATTGCTTTACTTAGAACTTTTACAAAGGCATCTGAACTATATAGTGAACATTGCATTCAGCGCTTATATGAAGAAGATGCAGAATTTAGCTATAAAGAAAAATTTGCATGGTGTGACTACAAGCTAGTGCTTATGCCACTTGTTCTTCCTATTGTCAAAATGTATTTTAGAGATTTAATCCAAAAAAAGCCACAACAGCACACCACCAATCCTAACGTTACATCTTTAGGTACACCTGCAGGACAAGAACCATAAAAAGATCTTTGCTTCAACTGTGGTTTTTGCTATACTTTAAACGAACTTCATAGCGTTAATGAGTAAAGAAATAAGACAAATCTTAAACCACTACGAAAGTGAAAACCCCGGGGTAAAAGCAAATCTTACTCGTATTCTCATGCATGGAAAGCTTGGCGGCACTGGCAAATTAGTAATTCTCCCTGTAGACCAAGGGTTTGAACACGGGCCAATAAAAAGTTTTGAAGTTAACCCTGATGCTTATGACCCACATTATCATTTTCAGCTTGCAGTTGATTCGGGAGTAAGTGCATATGCTGCTCCACTTGGTATGATTGAAGCTGGTGCTTCAACTTATGCTGGAATGCTCCCACTTATTTTGAAACTTAATAGTTCCAACTCCTTACATTCGAAGAATCTGACTTCTGATCAAGCAATAACCTCTTCTGTGAAAGATGCACTGCGTTTGGGCTGCTTGGCTGTTGGATTTACTATATATCCTGGTTCTGCTAAGTGTTTCGATATGATGGAAGAAGCCCGTGAAATCGTAGCTGAAGCCAAATCTTATGGGCTTGCAGTAGTGTTATGGTCTTATCCACGCGGTGAAGGAATTTCCAAAGAAGGTGAAACAGCGGTTGATGTTATTGCCTATGCTGCACACATGGCAGCTTTGCTTGGCGCTAATATAATAAAAGTAAAACTTCCAACTAAATATTTGGAAAGGGAGAAAATAGAAACAGAAAATATTGAATCATTATCTAAAAGAATTGAATATGTTAAAAGATCTTGTTTTGCAGGAAAAAGAATAGTAGTTTTTTCTGGTGGCGAGTCGAAATCAGTGAATGACATATGCAATGAAGCAAAAGAAATTAAGCAGGGTGGCGGTAATGGTTCAATCATTGGACGTAACACTTTCCAACGCAAAAGGGAGGAAGCTTTATCTATGCTAAAAGATATAATGGATATCTACACATAAAAAACGGCTGGGTGGCAGAATGGCTTATGCAGAGGACTGCAAATCCTTTTATACCGGTTCAATTCCGGTCCCGGCCTCTTTCATTTTCTATATCTTGTAAAAGTTGCTCAATTCAACAGTAGCTTTAAGTGTGTAACCTATAGAGAAAATTATTCATAAGTAAAATCAATTTCTTTTCAAGTTATGGTTATACTCTTATAGCGTTTCATGGTAAAAAATAAACTAAAAATAAGCAAAGTGTTTTACAAAATGATATTACGTGATTTATTGTTTTTACTACCGCCCGAGGTTGCTCACTCTTTGGCAATTATGGCATTAAAGAAAATGCCTTATAGAAAACCTATAGAGCTACCAGAATCTTTGAGTGTGAATTTTTTTGGTAATAAGCTCAGAAGCCCCGTGGGTCTGGCTGCAGGTTTTGACAAGAATGCAGAAGTTATAAGGCCTATGCTTTCATTTGGTTTTGGATTTATTGAAACTGGTACTGTAACTCGTAATCCACAATATGGAAACAAAAAATCAAGAATTTTTCGGTTAATTAAAGATCAAGGGGTAATTAACAGATTGGGATTTAACAATAAAGGAATAGACTACTTTCTTAAACAAATAGATAAAACCAAGCTTGATGACTGCATTTTTGGCATCAACATAGGAAAAAACAGTACATCAAAGGACCAAATCAGCGATTATGTTGACTTAATAAAGATAGTATATGGAAAAAGCAATTATATAGTGCTGAACATCTCATCCCCAAACACGCCTAATTTACGCAATCTGCACAATAAGCAAGAATTATCGGAATTGTTGAAATCCGTAACTCTAACCCGGAAATCAATTGATAATTCTAAATCCATACCAATAATATTAAAAATCTCACCAGATATAGATCAGCAAACGAAAGAAAATATCGCTGAGCTTGTGTTGGAATATAAGATTGACGGATTAACAGTGAGCAACACTACGATCAGTCGGAATAACTTACATTCCCACCACAACGAGAGTGGTGGGTTGAGTGGCAAACCGCTGTTTAAACTTTCAACCGAGTTATTGAGCGATATATACAAACTTACTAAGGGCAAAATATTGTTGGTAGGATGCGGAGGAATCTCAAGTGGTGCTGATGCATATAAAAAAATAAAGGCAGGAGCTTCTTTGGTGCAGTTGTACACTGCTCTCATATACCACGGACCTCAAGTTGTAAACAAAATTAATCTAGAACTTGCAGAACTAATAAGGAGAGATGGATTTAGTAACATTAGTGAGGTGGTGGGTTGTATACATTAGACATCTTCTCTGTCACCTAAGTAGCCGACACTGGTCCAGCGTCACACGCCGGAATGACATCGATGAATCATTATTCAAATAATGGTTATGCAAGAAGTCTATTAAACTGTATATTTTGGAAGTTGTTGGTATTATTTTAATAAAACAAAACTAATTCTTTGGTATAAAGGTGTGATAGGAAGTGTTATTCTTTTAAATAATGGGTATGAAGAGTTTGAATGATGCAATATCTAAGATCATTGATTATAAATTTACAAATTATGCAATATTAGAAGAGGCACTAACTCACCCAAGCGTAAATAAAAGGAATAGCAAAAACCAGATTGTAAGCTACGAAAGACTAGAGTTTTTGGGCGATAGTGTTTTGAATATGGTCGTATCTGCCACACTGTTTAAACTATTTCCTGAAGAAAAAGAAGGAGCATTGGCAAAAAGAAAGACGGATTTAGTTTGTGGCAACACCATTGCTAATGTTGCTAAAGAAATAAAATTAGGCAGCTTTATCATCATGAATAATAGTGAACGCTGCAATGGAGGGAGATGTAACTTAAAAAATTTAGAAAACTCGCTTGAAGCACTAATAGGTGCAATTTATATTGATGGCGGGCTTGAAAATGTTGAAAAATTTATTATCCAATATTGGGAAAAGTTAGCTAAAGGCATGCTTGACCCCCCTCAAGATCCTAAAACCTCACTGCAAGAGTGGACTCAGAAAAACAAATTGCCTTTACCAGAGTATGAGCTTGTAAAACAAACTGGACCAGCGCACAATCCTGAATTTACTATATCAGTTTGCATAGGAGATTATGGTAAAGTTTCTGCATGTGCTTCTAGTAAAAAGATTGCTGAACAAAAAGCTGCTGAGTTGATGCTAGAAAAAATTGGAAAAGACGCTTCAGTTTAGGCAAAATAGGCATTAATGTAAGTTTTAAGGAAGCTAATAGCGTTTAGGGGAAATGGTCAACTTAAGGAGAAGCATAGTATTATTCATAAAAAAGTTGATCTACCAAAAATCAAGCCTTATGTAGTGGAATATCAATGGCCGTTGTCGGAGATGCGGAAAAAAAAGAAGTAGCAAGTTACCAAAAGGTGTTATGCCAGATACATTTGGTCCAAGAGTTGTTTTGTGAAGTTGACAGAGTCAAGGAGAATGAAAGTTTTAAAAAATAGCATATTTTTTAATTATAAAAATTTGATATTAACTGTTGTTGGTTGATTGAGTAAAAACCAGTGAATGGTCACGTTAAAACATGTTTTTAAATTTTTGCCAAAATCCTGATTTATTATCATTAACCTTTGTAAATGTTATATTTAAACTGTATTTCGGATCATTTGGCACGTCGTATTTTATGCTAAATGTTGAAACTTTATCGTTATTGTAAATATGTACATCATCATATGATAGCTTTGTTGTGTAACACTTTACATACTTTTGCTTATCATGCACTAAATCACCTGACTCCCTTTCTAGTTCCACAAATTTCGTTTTTTTCTGACATTCCTTTATTTTTATTAAATCCTTATCTAGTGATATTGAAACTGGCAGCGTACTTCCAGCATATTCTTTAGCTAAAAGTTCACTTCGAGGATACATTTTTATTTCCCTTCCAAAATGTGAGTCTATAAAATTATTACTCCAAAATTTATCGCCAGAATGCACGTACTCATCAGTAGCATACGGTACCCCACCATAACTGCATTGAACTTTGTAATCTCCAACACCATTGTTTTGAAAAAAATCATGAACGGCAGTGTAGCTACCGGCAGCATCATTTGTATAATCCATTACTTTATTCCTTAAACTTTTGGTTTATTATATCATAATCATTATGCCAGTCAATCAAAAAAGCTCTCTCTTGCTGTTTTTAGAACTGATTTTAAGCAAGTGCTTTTGATTAGTTGGGAGCATATTTATAAGACTGTGACATTCGTGCCTCCCAGTTTTTCACATACTGCTGAATCAATTCAGGATAATCTGTAATAATTAATAAATTTTCAGCATTTCCTTTTTTAGCTGTCTTACTCAGGTTAAACGACCCTGTGATAACTTTTTGATTATCAACAATCATTATCTTATTATGAGCAATTTTTGGCTTATCATCGATCCAAACTGGTACTCCACCTGAAAATAATTCATTTATAACACTATATTTTGAGTAGAGTTGCGATTTATCTAAGATGACTTTAACATCAACGCCACGTTCTTTAGCATTGATCAAAGATTTTGCAATTGTTTCAAGAGTAAATGTGTATTCTTGAACTAGGATAGATTTTTTAGACTGATCTATTACGCTGATTATCGGCACAGCACAATCTTCTCCAGGTGAAAAGCAAATCGTAGCTTTTGGGCAGGGCGAAAATATAAAACCCGCATAGTAATACAGAGAAAAACACATTAATAAGAATAAAAAGTGAAAAAGCCTCACAACAACCCACCCCAGGATATATGGCGATAGGCTACATTATAGTTTAATCACCTGTCAATAGACTTTTTGCATAGCTTTTGGCAGCACGTTAACAGCTGTCAGAAACGAAAAGCTTACTTGACAAGCTCCGCCAGCCCCCTTATCATGAAACTGAAGGTATTCAGTTATCTTCATCTGTGCAGATTAAACAGCAAGAAAACAACGTAGTTGGCGTCTTATTTTTAATTTTTTGCACTATGTGCACCTTATGTCTTCACAACATTTCTGGGTTTTTACCTATATAAGCTGAAACGCGCTTATAAGTCGTTTAAGACAGTATAGTACGCCGATTTGCAGGATTAGAGAGTGACAACTAGCTAACACGGGATTTCTTTTGCCTTTTTTTCTGCTTAGTAAATTTCTTAAACATTTATAGCTAAGATTAGTTGCATTTAAAAGCAGCTAAATTGCAGCGTTTAAGACTTAAAAAAACGCCAATACAGAAAATAGACAATGACCAGGGCTTCTTTTGCCTTTTTTTTC
>NZ_LYUY01000185.1:0-695 GCF_001675785.1 Wolbachia endosymbiont of Nomada ferruginata | reverse complement strand
TTGGATATTTTTTCCTCATCTCTTACCTCAATATTCTTTCTTTATATACTACGTATTCCTTGGTTTGTGGACAACCTCTTAACATAGATCCCGCTAACAAGTAGCGGGATGACGGTTGTCAAGGTGTCATGAAAGTAGCTGACACTGGTTTCCATCCAAGACGGTGTCATCTAAGTAGCCTCCTTCTCCTGTCATCCCAGTGCTCCTATAATGTCATCCAAGTAGCTGACACTGGGATGACATTATAGGAGCACTGGGATGACACCCTACTTAACCGTCATACCGCGATTCATTCGCGGTACCTCTTAACATCTTACTATTACCCACAAATATAAATGTTTGCTGCATAGCTCTTAATGGCATAATTTTTGCTTGAAATAACTGTTTATATGGTGCAATTTACAGCTTTTAGTTGCTAAAATTATAACTCTTAGTTTAATAATTTTAATCTCATAAGCTTTCAGGTTAATAAAATTAAACTATTTGAGTAGATACAATATTATGTTTTTATTTGTGGGTAATAGTAAGCTTAACATAGATCCCTTACTTAACCGTCATACCTTAACATAGATCCCGCTAACACGTAGCGGGATGACGATTGTCGTTTAGCCATAAATATTAAGAAATTTACCAAATGAAAAAAAAGGCAAAAGAAGCCCCGTGGTTGGCTAATTACTTACATTATACTTTCAAGT
>NZ_LYUY01000184.1:0-700 GCF_001675785.1 Wolbachia endosymbiont of Nomada ferruginata | reverse complement strand
TCATCTAAGTAGCCATAAAGCGTCATTCCGGTGACCATAGGGTGTCATTCCAGTGCTTGACATACAGCTGTACAAACATTTGTTTGTAAAGGCAGTATGTTAAGTGTTATAGCCGGTTTTGCCTCAAAGACAAAGGCAGTGCCCAGACACTGGGATCCAGAAAAATTGATTGTGCATTATACAACATTTTCGATCAAAAGCTGGATTCCAGTGTCAAGCACTGGAATGACAGGAAAGGGGTGCTGGGATAACAAGGAGAGAAATACTGGTATGACAAAAATTGGCACTGAGACGATAGAAAAGGAGCACTTATGGAATATGGCTACAAAGGCTTATACTCTTCAATATTGCCTAATTTAGCATCCTCAATACCTGAAAGGATTTCTTTAATGATGTTATAGCTTAGCTCCGGGTTATCTTCAACAACTTGACCAATTTTAGCCCAATGCTCGATTTGTTGTGGTACGGAACGATTTTGTAACATGGAATGGGACTGTACTATTTCCTCAAATTCTCCATCAAGATTTACTGTTATATCCATGATATTGTTACTTCTACTTTAAGCTATTATACCATATATTGGAAATTTTTTCAATATAAAATTTTCATCTGGAAATACACACCACAGTTAACTGTGGTGTGTACTGGCTGGTTAGAAAGAAAACTTCACACCAGTAAGAAGGAGAATTCCTTGGTTAGA
>NZ_LYUY01000183.1:0-709 GCF_001675785.1 Wolbachia endosymbiont of Nomada ferruginata | reverse complement strand
CATCTTTGACTCGTGTTTTAACACTTGCTTTCTTTTTTAGTAGAAGTTCTACTGTCAATAAATTGTTACATGCCGCAGCAAGATGTAATAATGTCCAATCTTCTATTTTGTCTGAAATTTTTATACTGAATTGATGCTCCTTACTAAAATTACGTTTAAACTTGTCGTATTCTGCATAATCTTTTTTACATAACTCATCTTTTATTTTTTGGAGCAAATTATCCTCATTCAAATCTTTACTCTCACTCACATTGCATATTATTTCAAAAAACTTTTCCTTTTCTATTGCCATAACTTTTACACCTAATTTATTTATTATTGCTGAACCATCTCACAAAAAAGTTAAGTTTGTCGAAATTCCATGTTTGATCTAAAAATTAGTCATAAACATTTTCTATGCAAGTAGCTGACACTGGTTCATTCTATAATGGTGTCACAGCAGTCCTACATCATGCCACCGCGAACCGTTATACCGCGATTCATTCGCGGTATCTCATCCGCTAACTGTTCTCCCTCATCATACCGTCACGGTATCTCCAGATCCCGCTAACAAGTAGCGGGATGACGATTGTCAGGGTGTCATCCCAGCGCCCCTATGATGTCATCCGAGTAGCCGACACTGGTTCCTTTATGATGGCAGTGCCCCTATGGTGTCATTCCAGTGCTTGACACTGGAATCCAGCTTTTCCATAATCATTAA
This sequence comes from Wolbachia endosymbiont of Nomada ferruginata, assembly GCF_001675785.1. Classification (NCBI taxonomy): domain Bacteria; kingdom Pseudomonadati; phylum Pseudomonadota; class Alphaproteobacteria; order Rickettsiales; family Anaplasmataceae; genus Wolbachia; species Wolbachia endosymbiont of Nomada ferruginata. Next base: position 9 of record NZ_LYUY01000183.1, on the reverse strand, counting down.
AACATTGTA
>NZ_LYUY01000182.1:0-712 GCF_001675785.1 Wolbachia endosymbiont of Nomada ferruginata | reverse complement strand
TACCCATATGCTGCACTTGGAGTAGTATTTGTAAAAAATACAACCAATGTGAACATAAATAAAACAATAGAATTTGTTGGATCATCGTACTCAAGTACGGAGTATGGGGGTGCAGGATTATTTGTGGGAACACCAGATAATACCAATAAATCAAGTATTTCAAGAATAATATGGAAAAATGTTTACCAATACACAAGTTCTGATAGCAAGTTAGCTGGATCTGGCAATGTAGAAATTCCAGCAGGAAAAACAGTTGCAATATTACTTTACACATCATCTTACCTATGTTCCAGAACACAAGTCAGTCAAGGTATGCTTGCATCAAATTATGTATACAACTATGGTCAATTTATCCAGTGGGGAATATATAACATACGTAGCAATTTTCTAACCACGGGGCTTGAAATAGATGTAGAGAGAACGCTAAAAGCTTGGCAATGTCCTGGGTTATCTGAAACTTATGAACTCTGGAGGTAACAAAGAATGTCTATCTACATTAGATTTGAGAATGATAAACAAGTAGAAACAACAACGCTTGAAAGTAAGCCAACTGAAAATGATTGGTATGAAGCACCAGAAGATTTTGATTGGCAAAAAAGCTATTGTTTAACAGAAGGAGGAAAAATTGCTCAGCGTACTAAAGAAGATATACAAAAGGAGTTGCTGGATAATGCGAAGCTTTGTGCATTTGATAGTATGCGTTTTTATTATG
>NZ_LYUY01000028.1:0-13055 GCF_001675785.1 Wolbachia endosymbiont of Nomada ferruginata | reverse complement strand
GCCTTATTACCAATTGTTGTGTTTCCGCGTATTCTGGTAAATGGACCGACCTCAGCATTACTTTTAATTAAGCAGTCTTTTAAATGCGAAAATGGCAGTATTTTCGCACCAGACTCTATTTTCACTCCAGGACCAAAAAAAACGTATGGGTAAATCACTGAATCTCTGGTAATTTGCGTATCAAGAGAAAAGAAAACAGTTTCTGGCGCAACAAGCGTTACTCCGGAGTCGGTAAAAACTTTTCTTTTATTTTCTTGAAAGTAAAATTCAGCTTTTATAAGGTCATTTCTGTTATTTATTCCAGTTGCTTCTTCTCCACCGGTAATAACGTAACCGACGTTCAAACCATGTTCCACCGCAATGGAGACTATATCGGTTAAGTAATACTCATGAGTTGAGCTATTGCACTCTATTTTCTCCACCAATTCACGTAAATTCTTTGCATATGCAACCATTATTCCAGCATTGGCAAGGAACTCTTCATCAACATTTTTGTCATTTTGTGCCTCTAAGATTTCTACTAAAGAACCATCCTTGATGATTAACCTACCGTATTCTTTATTGCTTGTTTTGAAACCAAGACAAACTAGAGCCTTGCCTTCTAAGCAACCAACCATTTTAGTTATTGTGCTGCTTTTTATGAGCGGAGTATCTCCATACTGCACAACAACTATGCTTAAATCTGGCAATTCTTTCAGGTTTCTCATCGCAGTTTTGACTGCATCTCCCGTACCGAGTGTTGATTCTTGTGTAATTAACTGTATATCCTCAAAGCACTTTAGTCTTTCAATTAAAGGCAGATCAACTACAACAGCAATATTTTCAGGATTTAACTGTTTTGCATTGTAAATGACATGCTGGAGCATGGAAAAATTGCCTATTTTGTGCAGAACCTTAGGCAAATCTGAATTCATCCGCCTGCCATGCCCGGCAGCAAGTATGATAAAAGTATGAGCTTTATTTATCACTTATCTTAAAGATGAAAAATGAAAACCATAATGATCAAGCCAACTGATTTTGTTATCGTAAAAGCTTCTTAGGTCACTGATTTGATATTTTAGCATCGCAAGCCTTTCTATACCAATGCCAAACGCAAAACTGTTGTATTTAGTATGGTCTATTCCAACATTTTGAAAGACATTTGGATGCACCATACCACATCCAAGCACTTCTATCCATTTACTATCTTTATAACTTATGTCCACTTCCGCAGAGGGTTCAGTAAAAGGAAAAAAACTATTACGAAAACGTATCTTCAGCCCTTTATCTCCAAAAAACTTATTAAGGAAGTGATGAATAGTAAATTTTAACTGGCCCATATTGACGTTTTCATCGACATATAACCCTTCTATCTGGTGAAACATAGGAGTATGAGTTGCATCAAAGTCGTTTCTGTATACTCTACCTGCGGCTACTATTTTAATTGGGAATTTTTTTGTTTTTTCCATGGTTCTAATCTGTACAGATGAGGTATGAGTGCGCAGCACCATTCTTTTATCATCTATTTTATTCTTTAAGTAGAAGGTATCTTGCTCCTCTCGCGCAGGATGGTGACTTGGAGTATTCAGTGCATCAAATACATGAAATTCATCTTCAATGTCAGGGCCATCAACTGCTTTAAAACCCATATGTGCAAAAATAAGCTTTACTTCATTTATAACTTTACTGAGTGGATGGATCTTGCCGATTTTTTCTGGTCTAACAGGCAACGTAATATCAACTGCCTCGTTCTGCAATTTAAAGTTAACTTCTTCTGTTTTTAGCACATTTTCCCTATTCATGATAAGATGATCTATCTTATCACGTAAAGCGTTAATAACTGCGCCTAAATCACGCTTTTTTTCTGCATTTTCTATCTTTTTTAAGTTATCAAAATACGCTCTAACTACACCCTTTTTTCCCAAATATAATAGCCTAACTTTTTCTAAATCTTGCAAAGAAGAAGCATTCTCAATTTCGGAAACTGCTTTATCTTCAAGTGAAAGTATGTCATCTAATAACTCTTTATTCATCTTAAAAACGCTGGCTTAAACTTTCATTATAGTGAAATTTTAAATATCATCAACAATCCGAAAAATTGCCCTATTCTGATTATTAATTTATTGACTGATTAATCTTTTTTATTTACCTTTGCGTTGATGAATTTGCTGTATCAACTATGCACAACAGTAACACTGAAACTAAGAATAAGTATAAAATAGAGGATTTATCTAAGCTCTTTAAGGAAAAATCAAAAAACATAAGTAAAGCATTTTCTAGCGAAACAATTAAGATCAGTACTATTCGCTCGAGAAGTATTGAAAGCAATATACAAAAATTTTCATTTGAGCTAACAGCAACAGATAAAGACACCTTTAATATAAGATTATTTAGAATAAACCCTTTAATTGATTTTTTCAAAATCTGCCTTCCTCAGGAAAAAAATTTTACAGTCAACATGAAAGTGCCGAAAGAAAGCAGTGAATTATATAATAACCACTGTAAAACTAACAGTTATAAAACTGTAGAAGAATTCATAAATAATGCTCCATCTCAAATTCTCTTACAAGGAGTAACAATAACACTACAAACAGATGCTAAAGACATTAACCTGGATAATTTGCACCAAATCGAGTTATTTCTAAATGAAAAGCTACAACATGCAGAAAAAACTGAAAATCAAGACAAAAAAGAACAGAGTGAGACTAACCAAAAAAACGCACAAAATAGACAAATCGTACCAGTTACAGGCCTGTTTGGCTATAATTTAACAAGTAGTAAAAAGCAAGTGATGCGGGTTCCAATAGTTGTTGCTGCAATGCGTGACAATTTTTTTTGGTTTGGATCTTTTTTTCGGCTACCCAATTTTTTTAATACAATACAATTCTTCTTTCAACAGCCACCAAAACTGTCCATACGAAACCAGAGGGCTTTGACTTACCACCCAACACTTCAAGAGGCAAAACAGGACAAGGTAACACAAAAAGATGGAATCGATGAAAGAAGAATAGAAGACGTCACAACGCTTATTTCTGATTTCGGTCAAACTACTTCGCACACAGAGTATTTTAAAGCTAATAGAAAAAAATCGAAAAAGCAAGCTCAAGAACTACCAGAAGAAGAAAAACAACCTACCATAAAACAAGCACGAAATGATGCTAGAGTAGCTATGATAGATAACCAGATTGAGCGCAGGGGAAAAAAACTCGATGAAATATTTATTGAAGTGATAAATGGATACAAAGATCAAGATCCAGAAACATTTCGCAATGTTTTTAACTCAATATTCAATATTATTTATTTTCAAGATAAACAATTACATGAAATATTAGAGTCAGGTGAGATATTAGAAGTATTAGAAATACCACAACTAGCTGGCAAGTCTTCTTTTCCAAAAGAGTATCTACAAAAGCAAGTATATAAAAAAAAAGAGCAATTGCTCAAATTAGTTTCAGGTGTTTACATACAACAACCTCCTACGCAACATAAAAATACTCCTCATAAATCTACAAACCCTTTACCAATTAAAGATCCTTCACCAGCAACAAATGAAGCCACACCTACTAACATTACACTCAAATCACCGTTAAAAACTGTATTTTCCTCAAAAAAGGCTTATTTTTGTCTATTTATAATAGTAGCATCTGCATCAACACTTTGCTTATGGCATTTTCCATTAGGAAAAGTGTCAATGTTAAAAGGATTAGTGCCACCAGAAAAAAGGGAAAGTATTGGGTTAGCATTGAACATAGGGTTGCCAATATTAATCGCGCTGTGTATTTTGAATTTAGCTCGCTTTATATATTCTGAATATTCTATAGAATCTATTAAGCAAGTAAGTGAAAACGATCCCCTTTCTCGCACCTATAGCTAGTGCAGACTCAGTTTTCCTGCGTCATACCGCGATTCATTCGCGGTATCTCTAGATCCCGCTAACACGTAGCGGGATGACGAATTTGTCGTTTTTTAAATTGTCGGTAAACCAGAATTACTTTAACTATAACAAAATAGAAATAAGTTGTTGTAAAAAATTTTTCATGGTAAAATTATTTATTTTCACCATATGTTTAAAGGAATTATCACGGATATCGGGACTATAACTGATACTACCACTCACTCCAACTCTGATCAAATTTTCCATATCAAGACACAAAATTTATCCTCTATAAATAAAGGAGATTCAATAGCTTGCTCTGGTGTGTGTTTAACTGTTGTTGATATAATGAGCGATACATTTACAGTCCAAGCATCTCAAGAAACTATGAAGGTTGCTAACTTAAATACGTGGAGAATAGGAAAAAAAATAAATCTCGAACAAGCAATGAGATTAAGCGATAAGATCGATGGCCACCTGGTTCAGGGTCATGTTGATGGGATAGTAAAAATTTTAACAATTAATCAAAGTTTAGATTCTCATGAAATCAAACTATCGTGCCCACAAGAATTAATTAAATTTGTTGCAAAAAAAAGCTCCGTTACACTAGATGGGGTTTCCCTCACAGTGAATTCAGTTATTAATCAGGAATTTACAGTAAATATCACTCCCTATACATGGGAAAATACAACTTTTCAGTACAACAAAGTAGATGATTATCTGAATTTAGAAATTGACATGATCGCTAGGTATTTAGATCAACTGATGCAGCATAAATACAATTAATTTTACAACCTCGTTATTTATAACTATTATATCTTGAAAACCATACAGATATAAAATATGCTTTTCGATAGTCTAATTATCTTCATTGTTGTTCTATGTGTAATAATCTCGGTAACTAGAGGCTTCATAAAAGAGCTATGCGCACTAATGTTTCTATTTTTATCAGTTTTTCTGACAGCTAATCACTATGATTTTTTCACTCTAAATTATAGTAAATATTTTGATTCTAAAGTTACGTTAAACATACTCTCTACAATTTCTGTATTTATTATACTTAATCTTATATTGATGATAATAAATAACTGGCTAATGTACATATTATCGCCCATAAGATTGGGGTTTATTGATAGAGTTACTGGAATCTTTCTCGGAGTGCTTAAAGGAATATTGCTCTCTTATGTATTATTTTTTGCTGTGCACTTATATTGCTACACAGTATATGACAAAAAAGAGGGAGAGTATAAAATAGAAGCAGAAGACATATTGCCTAATTGGATAATAAATTCACACTCTTATCAGGCTTTATTTGTGACAGCAGAAGAAGTAATTGACATGTATGTACCAGAGTCGTTGATACTAAAAATAAAAGAGATCGGTGGAGAAATGGTTGATCAAGAAAAACCTAAAAACAATAAAAAAGAAGAGTAAATATTTATTTATAAATATGTTCATTGGAAGTATTCAAAAATCCATATGTGTCAGGTTAAGAGCACAGAATTTTTTACTGGAAATCTTAATTTTGTTTTAGCAATAAATCAACTTAAGGTCATAATATCTTGACATTTATTTAATGTTGCTATATAATAGCTATGTACATTTTGTGTACTATAGCAATAAAATTACCTTGTAATAGGTGTATTGGACCCGAGGGCAGTACTCGGCGCCTCCACCATGTTTTTTAATTATACGGGGGCGATTAAGGATCGACATGCATAGTAAAGATGGTAGCTTTGCTCGGTTAGACACCACCGCTAAGAGTTCATAATTTAAATGCAAACGATAATTTTGCTGCTGAAGGATATCGTGTTGCTGCTTAATTTAGCACAACCGGTTTATTACTAAAGCACGGTTTAGGGAACGCCGGGTAACAGAAGTTCCCCCAAAATTTACGTATGTGAAAGTTATATGGAGCAAACAGATTACAAAAAACTGCTTAATTCTGCTAAGTTTCAAGTTATCAAAAAGACTTTAGATGTTATATCAGGTAATGGTTTTATCCCTCACTTAGAAATATTATTTTTCACATATTTTAATGGTGTGACCATGCCAGATCGTTTGAAAAAGTCATACCCTACTCAAATGCTTATTATATTACAGCATCAATTCTATGATTTAAAAGTTTCTGAGGATAAATTTAGCGTCAGTTTGAGTTTTCAAGGAAAACAAGAGCGAATTACTATACCGTTTTTTGCTATTAGTGAGTTTCGTGATAAAATTTCAGGAGATGTTTTAATATTTGACAAAATCAGTATCGACTCTGATAAAGAATACAAAAGTGAAAAATGTACTGAAAAACTATCAAACGGTAGTATTATATCCATAGATCAACTGCGTGATGAGTAACTGCTCATCTTTATAAACAAAAAATATTAATAGAAAAAAGTGGTCTAACTTAAGTAATAGAATAGAGGGTAGATAAATATGCTAAATCTTTAATTATTTATTAACGCAGGTGGCAAAATTTTTCTTACATATCATCAACTTCCTTTATTGAAAAATTCAGAAAAATGTTGTATAATTATTAGTAGACTTTGGTAAAACATATGACAGATTCAGGAATTAGTATAACTTTTGACCCAAAAACTTCACATAACCTTACTAAGTTAGCTGAAATCACCAAGGAATCCGTTCAAGAACTAGCAAAAAGGTTAGTCATCGAAGGAATCGAGTGCGAAGTAGAAGATATTGCGTTATATAAAACTATTAAGGAATGTGAGGATGTAGACTGGAACACAGTACTATCTGAAAGGGAGAGGACATAAACTGAAATACGATATTGTCTACTCAAAAAACTTTACTGAAAGAGATTTTCTAAATCTTCCAAAAACAATAAGATCAAGGATTACAAAAGCGATAAACGAGCGGCTTACAACTGATCCAATTAAATTTGGTAAACCATTACGTGGCAGGCTAAAAGGGTATAGAAGAATAAGGGTTAGTGATTATCGAATTATTTATACTGTAAATATTGCAAAACATAAGGTGTTTGTTGCTACAGCAGGACATAGAGACACCATTTATGAGAAGGCTACTTGATAAACATTAAATATATTTTTATACAGCCCTCCTTCCTTTCTTTATTGAAAAATTAAAAAAAATGTTGTATAATTATTAGTGGATTTTGGTAAAACATATGGCAAATTCAGGCATTAACATAGCTCTTAGCGAAGAAACTTTAAAGCATCTTGCTGAATTATCTGAATTTACTAAACAGCCCGTTCAAGAATTAGCAGGAAAACTATTTAGAGAAGCAGTTGAGCTTGAAATGGAGGATTTTTTAGTATCTAAAATTTCTGATGAGCGTGATGTTGAAGGTGCAGAAACAGTTGATTTTGAAGATATTAAGTGGGATTAGAGCGTTACAAGGTTAAGTCTCTAAAGAGTGTTGTTGAAAAAGATTTACCAAACCTTCCAAAGACAATAAGGCTAAGAGTTCAAAAGGCTATAAAAGAACGTCTTACAGTTACCCAATAAATTTTGGTGAACCACTACATCATAACTTAAAAGGACGTAGAAGGCTAAGAGTTGGTGACTATTGTGTAATTTACAGAGTAAATCAATTAGATCATATAGTAACTATCACAGAGATAGGACATAGAGATGATATTTATAAGAAATAAATATCAACATTAATATATATTATACACCCCTCCTTCCTTGTCCATTCTCTACTTTAGGTGGCTTTGCGCAGCTCAAAAAATGAAGTTTTTTTGGTTCAGCAAAAACAACATTTTGAGTTTGAAAAGGCTAAATACTTGTCTTTTATATAACTTTCGTGTAATAGATATGTATGCATCCAATCATATATCTACTCAATACGTTACTTGATCTTTATAGCTTCATTCTAATATGTTGGGTTGTCCTAAACTGGCTGGTTAAACTTAATATGGTGAACATATATAATGAAACTGTCAGTAGCATAATGCACATCTTGAACCAATTGACATATCCACCACTAAAGATTATTAGAAGATATATACCACCGTTCAACGGATTAGATTTATCTATAATGATATTGCTAATAACAATTCACTTTGTAAAATATACAGTAGCTTACTACTTTAGGTAGATGTTAAAAAAATATCTAAAATCAGCAATATATCTATCCCTTTTAATATATATATATATATCAGTTTTTAGCTATAACTATAAAGATCCTTCCTTAAACACGGCTACAAATGAGGAAGTGACAAATTTAGGTGGAATAGTAGGTTCATATTTAGCTGATATATTGGTTCAATTTCTCGGATTAACTAGTGTTACAATAGCTACAACCATAGTTTACTTGTTGATCTTCAGGCCATTAAAAAGGCTGCTGAAAATTCTCTATTTAATATTAATCAATTTAGGGGTATGTGCTATATTACCACAACTTTCGCTAGGCGTCACTGCAAGGTACAGACACAGTGGAATAATAGGGAATGTACTCGTTAATCACTGTCCGTTTTATGTATTTGTGATAGTAACATCAATAGGTCTTGTAGGATTGGTTGGTTGGAAGAGAACAACTTACTCTATATTTTTCCTATTCAAAAAAATAGCTTGCTTATTTGTAAATGTTCTATTCTTCAGATCGCGTAAAACTGCTGAATATTCAGTTGCACCATTAGTAGTAGAAGAAAAACATAGAACTCAAATCACCACTAAACAGCAACCAAGAAAAAGACAGGAAAAAGCCACTGAGGAGATTTTTAAACCTTCCAGTGAGTTCGAATTTCCAAGCATTCATTTACTTTCCAAAGCAGAGGAGTCTTTGCAGAGAAAACAGCTGAATGAAATGGAGAGCAATAAAAATTTATCTCTGCTGGAACAAGTCCTGAGTGATTTTGGCGTGCAAGGAAAAATTATCAGTGTATGCTATGGGCCGGTTGTGACTTTATACAAACTTGAACCACAAGCTGGTACGAAATCTGCAAGAGTAATTGGCCTTGCAGATGACATTGCACGTTCGATGAGTGCACTCTCTGCACGTATTTCAATAATTCGTGGGCAAAATGCTATGGGAATAGAGTTGCCGAACAAGGAACGGGAAATTGTAATGCTGCGTGATTTGCTTGAATCACCAGAATACCAAAATGCAAACTTAAATCTTCCAATTGCGCTTGGCAAAGAAATAAGTGGAAAACCAGTTATTGCAGATCTAACTAAAATGCCTCACTTGCTCGTTGCTGGAACCACAGGGTCTGGTAAATCAGTTGCGATTAACACTATGATTCTGTCGCTCGTTTATCGATTAAGTCCTGATGAATGCAAGATGATAATGATCGACCCAAAAATGCTTGAGCTTTCAATATATGATGCAATACCACATCTAATAACGCCAGTGGTAACAGAGCCAAAAAAGGCTGTAATTGCTCTTAAGTGGATAGTGAAAGAAATGGAAAACCGCTATCGCATGATGTCGTATTTGAATGTACGCAATGTTATAAACTATAATCAAAAAATCACAGAAGCGATGAATAGTGGAATAGAATTGGAGCGCGTTGTGCAGATTGGCTTTAACTCAACAACAGGCAAACCTCTGTTTGAAAAAATACCAATCAAGATGGAAACATTTCCGTATATTGTAGTGATCGTGGATGAAATGGCAGATTTGATGCTTGTTGCCGGCAAAGAAATAGAGTGCTCTATTCAACGCTTAGCTCAGATGGCTCGTGCTGCAGGAATACACATCATAATGGCAACACAACGCCCATCTGTGGATGTGATAACAGGTGTGATAAAAGCAAACTTTCCAACAAGAATCAGTTTTGCTGTTACTTCTAAGATAGATAGCCGCACAATACTTGGCGAACAAGGGGCTGAACAATTGCTTGGTATGGGTGATATGCTCTATATGGCTTCTGGTGGTAAGATTATTCGAATTCACGGCCCATTTGTGAGCGATGATGAGGTACAAGATATAGTTGATCATCTGAAAATGCAAGGTGAGCCAAACTACATGGAGGAAATCACCAAAGAAGATGAAAATTCTTCTACGGAATTGGGTGATGAAACAGAGGATGAAGAAAATGACCTCTATAACCAAGCAGTGGCCATCATTCAAAGAGATCAAAAAGTTTCAACCAGTTACATTCAAAGGCAGCTTAGAATAGGCTATAACAGAGCAGCAAACATCGTTGAAAGAATGGAAAAGGAAGGTATTGTCAGCGCTCCAAATTACTCAGGGAAAAGAGAGATATTGGTTGAATAACAATCTTGTAATACCTTAATTTAAGTTTTCGCACTTTCAAAAAGCAAGTCAAACAAAATTATTAAAAGGTCAATACATAATGACAGTTAATTTAATAATAATTTAAACATTGGGAATGTAAAATTATAATATATTAATTAACTAGGGGGTTAAAATGGTAAAAGGAATTTTGTGCAATTGGTTAGGTGTAACAGAATTGCAAGAAAGTCAAAAAATCGATGCTGAGCAGTTTGAAAAAGTTTTTGGTGCATTAAAAGAATGGCAAGAAGCTCAAAAGATAGATGCTAAACAGTTTGAAGAGGTATTTAGTGCATTAAAAGAATGGCAAGAAGCTCAAAAGATAGATGCTGAGCAGTTTGAAAAAGTTTTTAGTGCATTAGAAGACAAGATTGGTACTGAGCAGTTTCAAGCTATGCAAGAGCACTTAAACGGCCTGCAAGAAAAAGTGGAAACACTTGCAGAGGCAGTAGCAGATCAAGAAAAAACACTACTAATTTGTACCATAGCCACTGCTGTTGCCGTAATAGCGATAACTAGTTTTGTTGCATTCTGTATCTATCAGGGAGTTAAGTGTGAAAGGGAGAAAGAAAAGAACTTGTCTAAAGATACACCAGACGCAAAACTTAATAATGTAGATGCTACCGATGGTACTAAAAAACTACGGAATGACTTAAAAGTTGACAAACATATAGCTGCATAACACTTTTCTTGAAAAGGTGTTACGCAACTTGTAACACCTTCCTCTTCTCTTAGCCTATGTAGATTTTTTGATAGTAAACATATCACTTTTTAGAAAAATATTTGTATTGTAAAGTTAGTAAAGATTCTGGTTTACTTAAAGTTTGTTAATTGCTATCTTTTAAAACACGATATTTACTATAGCACCATATGCTTAGGATTTTTTCTAAAGTTTTGTTTATATTAATGTTTTTGGTTTCTAGCTTTTTTACTGTGCATAGTGCTGGAGCTAAATCTAAGCTCAGTAAGAGATACATACCTCCTGGTAACCCTGGTGGTGCAAACTTTCATACAGATGAGGATTTTGCTGAGTCATATAAACTGTATGAGAAGCGTAGGGAATTGCTCAAGAAAAAAAAGTCACAAGATCGGGCTATAAATAAAGAAGATCTAATCAAAAAATTAAAAGAGAAAAAAATTGCTAGTCTTGATAATGAGCCAAATGACATGGAAGCGTGCATAGTCGACGATGAAGAGAGCGCTATGATAAATCAGCATGGTATTAATATCGCACGTTTAAAGGGTGCTGTATTTATAGATCAAGAGCCAGTTTCTCAGTATGAAAGTAAGCAGCATGAAAGTGAACAACAAGAAGGGAAGAAAGTTACTTCAACACGAGAAAAGAAAGTTTCTCCTATAAATATCACTATAAAAGAAACTCCTTCAAGAAGAACGTGCTCACATGATTCTATTGCTAATTTGGATAACGTAGATGCTTATAGTTTGAATGGTTCAAGTTCATTTGGCAGCGTAGCTGACACAGTAAAATAGTATCACAATTAATAATATGCTAGATACAGACCTGATATTGAATGACGATGCATGTGAATTATCGCCAATTTCCAGGCACAAAACTCATGTTGTAGAAGTTGGAAAAGTAAAGATAGGCGGAAATAATCCTGTAGTTGTACAATCTATGGCGCTTGGTGTGCATATAGATTCTGATAATATAAAAAGTAGCGCAAAACATTATGCAAAAGAAATAACGGAATTAGCGCGTGCAGGTTCAGAGTTAGTACGGATTGCTTTGAATTCAGAGGAAGTAGCAAGGGCAATACCTTATATAGTAGAAGAGATAAATAAAGAAGGCTTTGACGGTAAAATATTGGTAGGCTGTGGTCAGTATGAGCTAGATAAATTAGTTCAAGATTATCCAGACAACATCAAAATGCTGGGTAAAATTAGGATAAACCCAGGCAATGTAGGCTTTGGCGACAAACGTGATGAGAAGTTTGAAAGGGTGATAGAGTATGCAATAATGCACGATCTTCCGGTTAGAATTGGGGTAAATTGGGGTAGTCTTGATAAATACCTTTTGCAAAAATTGATGGATGAAAACTCTTCGCTTAGTAATTCAAGGCCTTCTGACGTTATACTGCGCAAAGCACTTGTAATGTCTGCTCTTGATAGTGCAAAAAAAGCTGAAGAAATTGGTCTAAGTTCAAACAAAATAATCATTTCATGTAAAGTTAGCAAAGTGCAAGATTTAATTTTAGTTTATACGGCACTTGCAAAATCTTCCAATTATGCGCTGCATTTGGGTTTAACTGAGGCTGGTATGGGCAATAAAGGTGTGGTAAATACCGCAGCAGGGCTTACTTATTTATTGCAAAATGGCATTGGAGATACAATACGGGCTTCTTTGACTCAACGTCCTGGTGAATCGCGTACTAATGAAGTGGTGGTGTGTCAGGAAATATTGCAGTCTATAGGCTTGCGATACTTTAACCCTCAGGTTAATTCATGTCCTGGTTGTGGGCGCACGAGTAGCGATCGTTTTCGTATATTAACTGAAGAGGTGAATGGCTATATAAAAACTCATATGCCGATGTGGAAGAAAAAAAATCCAGGTGTAGAGCATATGAGCATTGCTGTTATGGGATGCATAGTAAACGGCCCTGGAGAAAGCAAACACGCAAATTTGGGAATCAGCTTGCCTGGATATGGAGAAAAACCTGTTTCAGCAGTCTACAAAGACGGCAAATATTTCAAAACTTTACAAGGTAATAATGTCTCTGAAGAATTTAAGGCAATTATTGATAATTATGTGAAGGAGCATTACACGTAACCTTTCACGGTTAATTAATAGATAAATCGCAAATAAAAAAGAAAATTAAACCTTGTTTTTCTTTTTTCGTTGGGAATGTTCAAAAAAGTGTGTCAAACCGAAAAAAAAGTAATAAATTGATATAAAAAAAATGGAGGTTTGACTGACCTTACCCAGAAAAAGTGGAGAGAAAGTTTGGAATGTTTTTCACAAAGAGA
>NZ_LYUY01000181.1:0-723 GCF_001675785.1 Wolbachia endosymbiont of Nomada ferruginata | reverse complement strand
AAGTGGCATAGTAACAGCACGTGGAGGGATGACCTCGCATGCTGCTGTTGTAACCCGTGGAATGGGTAAGCCATGCATTTGCAGTGTGAGTGGACTTTATATCGATAAAGATGGAACTTTCTTTTCTGTAGGGGATACAAAAGTAAATAAAGGTGAACCAATTACCATCAACGGAGGAACAGGGGAGGTTATGCTTGGCATTCTCCCTACAATTTCACCTGAATTATCGCAAGAATTCAAAACGGTAATCAACTGGATAGATGAAATCAAAACGGTCAAAGTGAGAGCGAACGCTGATACTCCAAAAGACGCAAAAATTGCAAAAGAATTCGGTGCAGAAGGTATAGGCTTATGTCGCACAGAACATATGTTTTTCGCTAGTGATAGAATCGAATTCATTCAAAAGTTGATAATAGCTGACGATGAAAATGAAAGGGCAAATGCGCTCATTAAACTAGAAGAAATGCAAAAGTCTGATTTCAAAGAAATATTTTCTATTATGGAGGGCAGGGAAGTCACTATACGGTTGCTTGATCCACCTTTGCATGAATTTTTACCCAATGATCAGTCTACTATAGAAAAAATTGCCAAATCACTTAGTAAGTCAGTTGAGTCAGTAAAAAATAAAATAGCACAGTTATCAGAAAAGAACCCAATGCTTGGCCATCGAGGTTGTAGACTTGCCATTTCTCATCCTGAAATATATAGCATGCAGATTAGGGC
>NZ_LYUY01000225.1:0-259 GCF_001675785.1 Wolbachia endosymbiont of Nomada ferruginata | reverse complement strand
AACTTAATTTTATCTTCTTTTCCTCACTAATTTCTTTTGCTGTCTTCAATTTTAGCCATAGTGCTGTTCTGTTTAACGCTCTCACTATTGCTAATTCTATTTTTTTTCTTTTAGCATTTACACTTTCTATTACCTCAACTTCTATATGAACAGACATTTTACACCCCATACGCTTCGATTCGCCAGACCATTCCAGATTTATCTCTAAGTGGTGGTGTGTGTATTTTGTATTTGCAATCACCTATAACAAAAATATCTC
>NZ_LYUY01000224.1:0-259 GCF_001675785.1 Wolbachia endosymbiont of Nomada ferruginata | reverse complement strand
ATACAGAGGAATATTCACTGTTTGCTTTTAACAATAGTTCATATTCGCCTTTTTCTATGATGCAATTTTCTGACTCATTACCTAAAAAAACTTGCTCATTTTCAACTTGCTTCCATTTTCCCTCTTTGACATATTGAACTAGTTTCTTAATTTTATCTGGTATTCTCTTTCCAAGCAGGGGAAAACTTAGCTTTAACTCTAGTGATGCAATATCTTCAAGTCTGTTTACTAACTCCAGTTTTTTTACATTTACCTCATC
>NZ_LYUY01000180.1:0-726 GCF_001675785.1 Wolbachia endosymbiont of Nomada ferruginata | reverse complement strand
AGTGTTTTTTCAATCGCATTAAAAGCGCCAAATCCTTTTGTCAGTATCACAAACCAAAATATAGAAGTTCCATATAAACTTACTCACAAAAACCACCCTTGTTCTCTATGGGCTAGACACTCAAAAGGAAACTTTAATTGGTTGATAGGATATGGAAAAGAATTATGTAAAGAGTACACCTGGCGATATAAAAGAACGCATAAATCTGAAGAAGTTATAGATTGGTGTGATAATAATAAGGATTTGCTAATTTTTCAATCAGCTGATATACAAGCTTTTACACAAGCGTTACCTGATCGATATAAATGTAGTAATCCAATAGAAGCCTATAGAGAGTATTACTTAAAAGAAAAGATGAAGTTTGCCAAGTGGGAAAAAGGCAGAGAAGCACCAGATTGGTTGCTAGACAGAATGCTATAGTCTGATCAGTCATAAATAGAGAAGCTATCCAAATCGGCCATGAAAAAGGCAGGGAGGAAGGCATCCAAATTGGGGAAGAGCAAGGTAGAAAAGAAAGAGAAATTGAAGTTGCAAAAAACCTACTTAAAGCAGGTGTATCTGTTGAATTAATAGCTGAGTCTACCGGTCTTCCTAAAGCTGAAATTTCAAAACCTAAGGAAAAAGCCTAAGAGCCTGTTCATAATCTTTTCAGAAGTAAGGCAGTGAAAGCCAGAACGACCATTTGTAGGCTAGTATTGAGTTTTCGCTCACAATTTTTCCACAATC
>NZ_LYUY01000179.1:0-730 GCF_001675785.1 Wolbachia endosymbiont of Nomada ferruginata | reverse complement strand
CACTTTTTAATCCAGCTTGCTCTACTACTTTCTCAAATCTCTTTGTAATGTTTAATGTATAACCCTGTGCCTCTAGTGGAGATATAGACTGATCTACTGTAGAAATATATTTCTGACCTGTAAACTTTCTAGCCAGCAGGTCAAGTAACATTATTGTACCATTTACATCTACTTGCGCATCAACTTGTGAGATTGAATCCTTAGTGCTCGATATTTTCTCAGGTTTAGGATTTAATAACCCACCCACAGAGCTTTTTACCCAACTAAACAAATCATTTATCCATGAAGATGGTCTTGTGCCACTGCTTGCTGCTATCTCAGGTTGATTACTTGAATCTATAGCAAGAAGATTACGTGATAAGTGACTACGATGACGAGCATGATCTCCATGGTGATGACGGCGTCTGCGTTGTACATGTCCCCCTCTTTCTTTATTGAGTTTTTCTAAGCACTGCACAACATCACTACATTCTTCACTTTTATCATTTACTCTGAGTTTTTCTCTAACAATATCTAGTGATGTTCTACCGTCAGCAGTTAAAGCATTGATATCAGCACCCTTTTCAACAAGATATTTAACTACATTTAATGAATCCAACTGCACAGCCCAATGAAGAGGTGTCCAACCTTCATTATCTTTGACCTTAATATCAGCATTGTTATCTAAAAGAAGTTCAATTATATTAAAATTGTTCTTTTGAATGGCCCAGAACACAGGAGTCCAATCCTG
>NZ_LYUY01000027.1:0-13146 GCF_001675785.1 Wolbachia endosymbiont of Nomada ferruginata | reverse complement strand
CATGCGATGCACGTAGTGCGAAAAATTAAACATGAGACGCCAAATACCCTAAGTTTTTTGTCATTAACCTGCACAGATTGCAAAGATAAATAAATAGCTTCAGTTTCATGATAAGGGGGCTGGCGGAGTTTGTCAAGTAAGTTTTTTCGTTTCTATTGTAATGACAGTTATGGCCTGTGCAAGAAATCTATTGATTTACAGCAGGTTCTTTGTTACAGTTCACAGTTATGCAAAGAAACTTAAAGCCTCATGAGTTTATTTACAGCCAGTGATTTACATAATTTGGAGCTGTATAGCTGAGTATTGTATATGATAATATTAATAACAAACGATGATGGTTTTGGAAGTGAAGGAATAAAATTACTCAAAGAGGTTGCACGGAATTTTGCGTCAGAAATATGGATAGTGGCACCAGATACTGATAGAAGCGGAGCTGCAAGATCTCTTGATTATCCAGTGAAACAATCTATTGGAATAAAACAACATAGTGAAAGGGAATTTAGTGTGTCTGGTACTCCTGCAGATTGTGTCATTATTGCGCTAAATAAAGTTATGAATAAAAAACCAGACTTAATATTGTCCGGAGTAAATATTGGATCAAATGTTGGGGACGATATTTGTTATTCAGGAACAATTGGTGCTGTAATGGAAGGTGCTGCAAGGTCTATACCTTCTATTGCGCTGAGCCAAGTTTATCATGATAAAATAGACTGGCACAATACAAAGGTTTTTGCACCAAAGGTTATTGCCAAGCTAGTTAAGGTTGGTTGGCCTAAAAACATAGTGATGAGTGTAAATTTTCCTGCTACGGAAAAAGTAAAAGGAGTAGAATTTGCTGAACAAGGTGAATATAACATTGATGGGGATTTTACTTTTACTGAAAATTCGAATGGCTCTTTTAGCTTAAATTGGTCTCGAGAGCACTCAGGCAGTGGTAGTGTAAATAAAATAAAAGAAGGATTTATTACTATCACACCAATAAAATTAGATTTTACAGATTATGATACATTGAATGTTATGAAAAATTCTTGTGCAGACGAATTTTCTTCTATAGCTGACTGAGAAAAACATTTGCATTGCTCCTAATTAGATGTTTTCTATTGTGTTATCGCGAGCAATTATTTTTTCTTCACCTGTATCCATGTTTTTAATCTTTAAAGTTTTACTACTCAATTCTTCATCGCCAAAAATTAAAGCAGCTTTAGCATTTGCTTGATTTGCTTTTTTCATTCGGGTTTTGAGCGTTCCGCTATATTCATAGATTACATATAAACCATTTCTGCGCAATTCATTCGCAAGTGTTATGGCATATTCTTCAGCCTCTCTACCGATTGGAATTAGGTAAATAGGTCGCTCTTCTTTCGGAGAATAATTGATTAACTCCATTATGCGCTCAATACCCCCTGCAAATCCTATTGCTGGAGTGTGTTTTCCACCTACTGAAGATACTAAATTATCGTATCTTCCACCGGCAAAAACTGCCCCTTGTGCACCTAAATCCTCTGTAACAAATTCAAATACTGTGTGGCAATAATAATCCAGGCCTCGAACTAATTTGCTATTTACAGTGTAAGGTATGCCAAGAGCTTGCAGTCCATTTAACACCTGATCAAAGAAATATGAAGATTCTTTTGTATAGTGATCACTGATTTTAGGTGCATCCAAAATTATTGATTTATCTTTCTCATCCTTAGAATCCAGTATTCTGAGTGGATTTTTGATCAACCTATTTTTGCTATCTTCTGATAGATCATTTTGATACTTTCTAAAGTATGATACCAAAGCTTCTCTATACTTAGTTATTGTTTCACCATCACCCAAAGAGTTAATTTCCAGCTTTACATTTTTATTGATGCCAAATTCAGTTAGTAAGTGCTGAGCGAGTGATATCAATTCAATATCAGCTTTTGGATCTTCTATGCCAAAAACCTCAAAATTTATCTGATGAAATTGCCTTTGTCTTCCCTTTTGCGGTCTTTCATAGCGAAATGCAGGTCCTGTTGAGAATAATTTGATCGGTGTTTGCAGTTTTTTTTCGATTAATAGTCTAACAATCGTTGCGGTGAACTCAGGACGTAAAGTTATGCTCTTTCCCCCTTTATCATTGAAGCTATACATCTCTTTAGTGATGATGTCTGAGCTATCACCTAAGGTTTTTGTAAAAACCTCCGTGTACTCAAATATTGGAGTCTGGGCGGGCAAAAAGCCGTATAGACTTGAGATTCTATTTGCTGTTTGCTGAATGTATTTAAACTTATACCACTCATCAAATAGAAGGTCTTTCGTTCCTCTAACTGTTTGATTAGTCATAGTGTAGTCTCTATACCCGCAACCTCTGGTATGTGGTAGCTCAGCATATTCTGCACTCCTTGCTTTAAAGTAATTGCAGCACTTGGGCACCCAGAGCAGGCTCCTTGCAGCTCAACATAAACTATTCCATCTTTATAGCCACGGAATTTGATATCACCACCGTCTTGAGCAACTGCAGGTTTGATATAACTTTCCATCAATTCTTTTATTCTATTTACAATTTCTATATCACTTTCATCAAAAAATTCCTCGTCTGGATCATTCACTCCTTCTTTATCTAGCGCTTTTCCACCTGAAGTAAAGTGATCCATAATTGTAGTTAAAATTTCTACTTTTAATGTATCCCAATTAATTCCACCCAATTTTGTTACTGAAATAAAATCATGACCAAAAAACACTCTTACCACATGTTCTATTTGAAAAAGATTTGCTGCTAACTTGGAGTTTTTTGTTTCGTCTGCATTTAAAAAATCAGCCGTTTCTCCTTCGTTTAGAATTGCAAATCCAGGAAGAAATTTCAGTGTGTTTGGATTTGGTGTTTCTTCAATCTGGATGAACATGTTATTTACCATGACAATTATAATTGTTACTATTTAATCATAAAATGATAAAAAAATATACATGTCATTCATCTTTTTCCTTTTTTTAGTATTCATAATAATCACGTTTGTCTTGCCTAGCGTTGTTGTATTTTTTCTCTTCCTGACAAAAAAAAATAACATAAGTTTCATGATAAACTCTGTATTGAGTAAGTTTTTGAACGAATTTAATAGCAGTAGAA
The DNA here is from genome assembly GCF_001675785.1 of Wolbachia endosymbiont of Nomada ferruginata. Lineage (NCBI taxonomy): Bacteria > Pseudomonadati > Pseudomonadota > Alphaproteobacteria > Rickettsiales > Anaplasmataceae > Wolbachia > Wolbachia endosymbiont of Nomada ferruginata. The sequence goes on along the minus strand of NZ_LYUY01000027.1, from coordinate 10,055 downwards.
GTTATACTGAAAATTACACTGGTAATAACATATCCAAAGATGAAGCATTAAAGATACTGGGGCTGAATCCTGAGGCAAGTCAAAATGAAATCAATAAAGCATATCAAAATTTAATGAAGTTAGTTCACCCAGATAAGGGAGGCTCAGAATATTTTGCGCAAAAGCTAAATGCGGCGCGTGATAAATTGTTAAAAAAGTGATCTTAAAAAAAGTTTTCGTTTAACAAATTTCTTCCTTTGCTTTTTCTAAATACTCCAATATTGCTTCATGTAGCGCAGTCCATGTTATCTGTTCTTCCAGGGAAGGTATAAATTCTTGTCTCCAAGCATTCTTAAACTCCTGAAACCACTGTTTTTCAAAATCCTGAAATTCTAAAGAAATATCTACTTTAAAGCTATCAATTAAACTGGAAACTTCTGCAGCTTTAGAGCTATCTAGTGATTTTAAAGATAACACTCCACTCTTTAAAATGTCTAACTCTTCCAATACATTAAGCTTAAATGGTTCATAGAGTGAAGACCATATGCGATATCTTAAATAAGAATCATAGTATAACTTAATTTTGTACATTAAAGTGGTAGATGCATCAGGAGAAATGTTATTCTCATATTGTGCAAGAGAAGATAATAAATTCTCATAATCTACTTTGCTTAAACATGGTTGTAGAGTCGATTTAAATTTTTCACTAAAGGTTAAATAACTAGAAGAAATGCCATGACTATATTTACTAAAGAATTCAGGAAATATATCCGCTTGTTCTAATTTAAGAGGTAAATCTTTTCTAATTCCTCTTGGTAAATTATGTATTGAGAACTGATAAATAACCCATACAAAATTCTCGTCAAACTTATCTGAGTAATCAGCATTATTATCAGGAAAAATTACATTACCTTTCTTATCATTCCAGGGTAGTATCTTATAGAAAAATTTGTTCAGCCTTTGTTTTAATTTCAAAATACCTTCATTTCTATCACCTGCTTTATACAATATTTCGCCCATTTGCTGTTTAGCATCTTTAGGGTTTATTCTGTCACTTATGTGCAATCCAATTCCATTTTTCTCTAATAACTCCCAATCAAACAATTTGTGTGGATCTGGTTTACGCATTGTATAGCCAAGCTCTGGATCATGCACTATAGTTCCTATTTCAGAATGACTAAATATCATATCCCTTTTAATTTTAAAACGCTCCATAAGATATAAAATCAGCTCTTTAACGGACCTCATTTGCTCTTCCGGAAAAGGCTCAAGTCCTGTGTTTACAATTTCAATACCTACAGAGTAGTTGTTAAGCTTCCGTAGCTCTTCAAGCTTGCTATCTATCTTAACTCTTGCATAACTAATACCAGCATGCCATGCTTCTTTCTCTAATGGAACCATTAAGGTGATGCTGCCATCCCTATCGACAATAAAATGAACTGACAATCCTCTAGCATTCAGTGTATCTTTTGTACCTTTTAATGTTGATGTTTCAGTATGGTGAACTATAACCATTAACACTTTTTTACCTGCCCTATCACCATAATTTAAAGCTGAAGCTGGATCTAAAAATAACAAATCCTGATCTTTCAATAATGGTAATTTTTCTTGTAAATCTTGAAAATCATTCTCGATATTGCTTGAACTGGATACTTGCCCAGATATGAGAAATGCTGAAACAGTAATCAGTAAAACTAATAAATATTTGTTAACTTTAGATAGTTGGATTTTCATACCATCTTTATAAACACTTTGTAGATAATTTTTCATTCTATAGTTAGAATAGGGTTGTTGAATAAATTTACAAGACAAAATCATACTAGTCCGGTAGTAGTAACATGTTCAGAGATGGAGCGTTTAAAGTGCTAGGAATAGATTCTGGAGCTAACCAAAATGAAATCAATAAAGCATATTAAAATTTAATGAAGCTAGTCCATCCAGATATAAGGAGGCTCGGAATATTTTACACAAAAATTAAATGCGGCACGTGATAGGTTGCTGAAGAGGTAATTAATATTGCTTTAAAGTTTTTATTTGTGCGTAAAGGATAAGTTGCTACAATAAAAAAATAAGATAAAAGTAGCAATGGACATGTGTTCAGAAAGGTTTAAGTTATGCAGGAAGATAACAAAAAAGAAACAATAAAAGAAGAAAAAGGCATATTAGGATGGATAGAATATAGATTGCCTATATTTTCTTTTCTAAGACACACTGCTTCTTACCAAGTGCCAAAAAACTTAAATTATGCTTGGAACTTTGGCTCTTTGGCTGGTATAGCGCTGATTTTACAAATAATAACAGGTATATTTCTTGCTATGCACTACACTCCGCATGTTGATTATGCGTTTAATAGTGTAGAGCGCATAATGCGAGATGTGAATTACGGGTGGTTAATACGCTACACTCACGCTGTTGGAGCATCGCTCTTCTTTATGGTAGTCTATGTTCATATAATGCGTGGATTATATTACGGATCTTATAAAAGACCGAGAGAGATGGTGTGGTTTATTGGAATATTTATATTTTTTGCAATGATGGCAACTGCCTTTATGGGATATGTATTGCCTTGGGGACAAATGAGTTTCTGGGGTGCAACAGTTATAACCAACTTATTTTCTGCTATACCTTTAATTGGCAATAAAATAGTTATATGGTTATGGGGTGGTTTTTCAGTGGATAACCCAACACTTAACCGTTTTTTCGCTCTGCATTATCTTCTGCCTTTTGTTATTATTGCTTTAGCTATGCTTCATGTGATAGCTCTGCATAGGTTTGGCTCTGGTAACCCAAGTGGAGTGGAGGTAAAATCAGATAAGGATACCATCCCTCTCTATCCTTATTATATAGTCAAGGATTGCATAACTTTTGGTCTGTTTTTTGTAGTTTTGTTCGCATTTGTTTTCTATGCTCCCAATTATCTTGGGCATCCAGATAATTATATAGAAGCTGACTCTATGGTAACTCCGGTACACATAGTGCCAGAGTGGTATTTTTTACCTTTTTATGCAATGCTACGTTCGATTCCAGATAAACTTACTGGTGTGCTTACCATGTTTGCGTCTATTTTAGTGTGGTTTTTGTTACCTTGGCTTGATAAATCAAAAGTTAAAAGTGGTGCTTATCGCCCGGTGTTTAAGAAATTTTTTTGGGTTTTTGCAATAAATTTTGCACTTCTTGCCTGGCTTGGAGGACAAGAGGTGAAAGAACCTTACATCACTATGAGTAGGCTATCTACTCTTTATTACTTTGCATACTTTGTGATAGTTTTACCACTGCTTAGTAAGTATGAAAAGCCAAAAGAACCACCAAAAACCTTAAGTGATTCTGTGCCGGAGATGAGGTGATGTCAATTCAAAGCAGATCTCTTACAAAATTCTCTGTCATCCCAGAACTCTCTTCTTTCACCCCAGAGCCCTCTTCTGTCATTCCAGAACTCTCTTCTGTCATCCCAGCACCCTCTTCTGTCATCCCAGTGCTTGACACTGGGATCCAGAAAAAAAATAAATGGATTCCAGCATCATGTACACAACTGTATGAACGTTGTATACAACACACAGTGTCATTCCACTATCTTCCGTTGTCATCAATTCGAAATTTACTAAAACAGTGGTTACGCATGGGATCTAATGTATTTGCAATCTCCTGCATGTTATTTCTATCTAGTCTTATATCTGCAGAAGAGTTTAAACCATTACCAAATAAGAAAATAGACTGGAAATTTGATGGAATTGTCGGATCTTTCGATAGAGAGTCAATTCAGCGTGGCTATAAAGTGTATAAAGAAGTCTGTGCTGCTTGTCATTCAATGAATAGGGTAGCATTTCGTAATTTGCAAGATGTCGGTTTTTCTGAAGAAGATGTAAAACAGATAGCAGCTTCTTACCAAGTTAAAGATGGTCCGAATGATTTGGGTGAAATGTTTGACAGACCTGGAGTACCTTCGGATTATTTTATTGCGCCTTTTGATACAAAAGAAGCAGCTGCAGCAAGCAACAATGGTGCAGTCCCACCAGACTTATCATTAATTATTAAAGCAAGGCATGATGGTGCAAATTATATCTATTCACTGTTAACAGGCTATCAAAACGGCGAACACGATGAAAATGATTTATATTTTAATTCGTATTTTCCAACAGGCAGATTAGCTATGGCGCCACCACTTTCTGAAGGAATGGTGGAATATGATGTTGCAAGACAAGCCACAGTTGAAAATATGGCATATGACGTGGTAAATTTTTTACAATGGGCAGGAGAGCCAGAATTAGAGCGCAGGCATAAACTTGGATTAAAAGTAGTGGCGTATTTTATAATTTTAACAGTGTTTTTTGTATTAACTAACAACAAAGTTTGGAGCAAGCTCTATAAAAAGAAGTGATAGTCAATTTTGCCTCAAGCACAATGGTTGTCATCCAAGTAGCTAACACTGGTTCCTTTATGACGGTGTCATCCGAGTAGCTGACACTGGGATGGCTTTGTCGCATCGTACCTTATACGGTAATAATTTACGATAAATTCATGTAGCCATTTCGAATTTAGCCATACCAATGTCAGTAAATTTATTAAGCAAATAGCACTTAATGAGCAGTTCTTTTTCACGATTTATAGCTCTTTTCATAGAAGTCCGGATGTGATAAGGATAGATAATGATAAGGAGGTTGAATGCCAGCAGCATATAGTTATGATTTAAGAAAAAAAGCAATGGAGGCGCTAGACGAAGGAGAAAGCAGAGAAGCAGTGGCAGCAAGATTTAAGATTGGACGAACTACTTTATGGGAGTGGCAGCACTGTAGGCTTGACCATAAATTATGTTAAGATAGAAAATGACTATTTTAGATAGAGCTTGATGTAATGCAGTGCGATACAAAATAACGGTAGAATATAATGGTAGTAGTTTCTCTGGTTGGCAAAAACAGCAACACTCTGCTAACTCAATCCAGGAGAAGATAGAAAATGCTATATTTAATTTTAGTGGTGAGAAAGTTACTTTGTACTGTGGTGGCAGGACTGATGCAGGGGTTCATGCTTTAGGACAAGTTGCTCATTTTGATATGGAAAAGGAATTTGAGCTTTATAGAATAAGGAATGCAATAAACTATCATTTAAAATCAATTCCTATAGTCGTGCTTAATGCAGAAGTTGTAGATGATGCGTTTCACGCACGGTTTTCAGCAAAAAAAAGATATTACGAATATAGAATAGTTAATCGCTATGCTCCTGCCGCTCTGGAGACGGGTTATGTATGGCAAGTGTTTAGCCCACTTGATGTAAATATTATGCGTGAAGCTGCTAAACATCTACTTGGAAAACATGACCTTTCAAGTTTCCGTTCAAAAGATTGTCAAGCCGCAAATCTGATAAGAACAATTGATGATATCGATATAATACAAAATGGGAATCATATACACATCAAAATATCTGCTATTTCCTTTTTACATAACCAAGTGAGGATTATTGTGGGTACTTTAGTTGAATTTGGAAAAAATAGAACCAATCCGCAAGAAATGCTAAATATATTAAACCAATGCAAAAGAAGTGCCGCTGGAGTTACTGCACCACCTTTTGGCTTATATTTGGTAAAGATAGATTACTAATTTAATAAAAGCTAGTGAAATAAGTGCCATACCGCCACGGTATCTCCAGATTCCGCTAACAAGCAGCGAGATGACGAGTTTAAGTTCTCATTGGCATTACTACATATAATGCACTTGAATCGTCTTCATCAGTGATAATTGTAGCACTATTACCATCGGCTAAGCTAAACTTACATTTATTTTTTATGCAGGATAGAACATCAAGTAAATAACGCGAGTTGAACCCTATTTCTATAGGGGCTTCATTGTAGTCCACTTCTATGGATTCAGTTGCATCACTGCACTCTTGGGAGTTTGAATGCAGAGTTAGCAGCTTTTCTTGTAGTGAGAATTTAATAGATTTTACTTTATCAGATACAACAACGGAAACTCGATCTATAACGTCTGAAAGTTTTTTACTTTCAATAATCATATGCTTATCTTGAGATGCTGGAATAACTGCTTTATAATTTGGAAAAGTTCCATCTATTAATTTTGATATTAGAATATATTCACCGCATGTAAACTTGATTTTTCTGTCTGAGAGTTTTACTTTAATTTCATTACAATCGTCCAATATTTTTAACAGCTCCATAACAGTTTTACGTGGAATGATCACACCAAATTCGCCATTGATGTTCCCAGGCTTTGGCCTCTTTATACATGATAAACGATGGCCATCAGTTGCAACGCAGTACAGAAATTGCTCATCTGTATGTAGATATATTCCATTTAAATTATACCTTGTATCATCTAGTGATACAGCAAATTTTGTTTTAGTTAATAAATCTATCAGGTCCGTATTTAGTAGAGTAAAATCATGTTTATAATTGTCTTCTTCAAGAGCAGGAAAGCTGCTTGAAACTACATTCGGTAAAGAAAAGTTTGCATTTCCGCAAGACATCAATAATTTTCCTTGGTTGTTTACTTCAAAATTGACATCCAAATCAGCGGGTAACTTCTTCACTATGTCATGTAAAGTATGCGCTGAAATTTTTACTTCTCCTTCTGTTAATACGGTTGCAGCAAGTGAGGCAAACATTGAAATGTCAAGATCAGTTGCCATTAATTTTATGCTGCCGTGTTGTGCTTTGATATTTATACACGCCAAAACATCTATTGCATTACGCCTTTCAACCACTCCACTTACTCTGGATAATGTATTTAAAAGACTTGTGCGGCTCACGCTAAAACGCATCTGCTCACACACAGAATTTTGCTTTTTGATTTCTGTATCTACACCTGCAACCTCTGACATTACTAACTCTCAAAAATATATTTTAAATGATATCCGCATTCCATATAAAGTAAAGTGCTATTCATTGAAAGAGTAGTCTAGTTTATACTATAGCTGGGTATTCTGTTACAATAATTTACTTTGTATGGCATAAATCATGCATTTTTTGATACGCTTTTTGAAACCCAAGTAGGGAATAAGTATCATCAATGGTCACTGTTTTTGTTTTCCCATTCACTACCATTGATAATCCCTGCTTCATTTTTAGAATGAGATCTTGATCTATTTTTGTATGCTCTGCCCATGCAAAACTTCCCTGTATTATGGGCAGTGTATATTTAATTTTTTTGTCGATATTGAGAGCTACAGGCTCCTTATCATACTGAAAACCAGAGGTAACGCTTACCTCATCTGCTTTTTTATCAACATAACTAACCATTACATATGGCTTGCGGTTGGTTGTATAATGTTCGCTTTTTTTTTTAGGATAGGATACAATATAACATACTTTCTCTCCATCTTCCAATGCAGTATACACGAGCCAATCTTTATATTTTTCCTTCAATTGTACATCACTAACTGATGCAAAAGTGCCTATTGAAAAAAATATTAGAAATATAAAAAAACTACGCATGCAAACCAAATTTCAAACTTTCAGATTGTATATATCGTTTTACCTTAGCCATCGCCTGCTCAGCCAACTGCCTTATTCTTTCTCTTGAAACACAATATTTTTTACTAAGTTCATCCAGAGTTTGAATGTTTTCAGACAAATATCTACTGATAAAAATGTCTCTTGCCCTTTCGTTGAGGCTTGCTAGTGCATTGTTTAAAATTGTTTCTTTTAATTCTTTTTCTTCATGATTCTGATAGGTTACTTCTTGACTGACCAAGTTACATGGGATCATATCTTGTAACTCCCTTTTAGAGTCATCACCTATTTTTATGCAATCGTTTAGCGACTGATCCTTACAAGCCAAACGGTAATTCATTTGTACAACATCTCCTTCGGATACAGAAAGCTCATTAGATATTGCTTTTATTTCTTCATTATTTAAAGTTTCTCTGTTTGTATACTGTAAAATTCTTTTTTTTATTTTACGTAAACTAAAAAATAATCTTCTTTGTGCTTGCGTTGTGCCTATTTTCACAAATGACCAAGATTTCAATATAAAGTCTTTTATTGAAGCTTCAATCCACCACACTGCATAAGTTGAAAAACGAAACCCTAAATCAGGATTAAACTTTTTTACTGCATGCATTAAACCCATATTCCCTTCCATGACCAGGTCCATCAACAATAGTCCATAATTTTTGAATTTCATTGCAATTTTCACTACCAAATTCAAATGGCTGGTAATCAATTTATGAGCAGAAGAAATATCCTTGTATTGGTTCCAATTTTTTGCTAGTTGTACTTCTTCCTCTTGAGACAGCATGGGAAATTTTCGCACCCTAGCAATATATTGTATGAGATTGGTTCTGCTATCGACACATAAGCTTGCCATTGGGGTCAACATAACAACTTAAATTAAAACTTCATGCATATAATATATTGATTTTCCAGCAAAAATTCAAGCTTTGATTTGAAAAAAGTACAAATTTTCCATCTAATTTCTTGGAGACAGTAGGCCGCAGTGTTAGCTAATTGGATAACATTATGTAACTTTAGATGATATTCTATCAATACAATGGTGAACGTTATAGCTTAAACACATAGCAAATAGTGTTATTCCAGTGCCTTGACACTGGAATCCACATTTCTTTTTCTAGATCCCAGTGTCATGCTACTTGGATGACAAGAAAAAACCCACTGGGATAACAAGACTGAGATAGACTAGAAATTAAACGCTACTCCAGCTTCTGCACCAACAGTGCTGTAAAGAACTTTGTATGCGCCTGCATCAGTAACCTGTCTGGTTGAATCTTTAGGATCTGTTTTTTTTCCATCAAAATTAGCACCATAAGAACCGAAATAACGAGCTCCAGCATAAAGTTTGACTTCTGGAGTTACATCATAACTAACACCAGCTTTTACTTGACCAGCAAAACCAAATTTACTTTTTTGATCATTTATAGGGGTTTTCAAAGGAGTGCTAATATACGCTGCACCAACACCAACACCAATGTATGGAGTGATAGGCATATCTTCAATTGCTACATCGTAATAAACGTTAACTAGTCCTGAAATTGCTGTTAAATTATCTGCAACTGTATCACCTACTACATCTGCATCTTTATTCAACCATGAGTAAAGCCCTTCAACATCAACTCTAATGTCGTCCATTTTATAGCCAAACGCACCACCACCAGCTATAAAAGATGCTTTTAAGGGACTATCCTTTTCCTTGCCTGTTACATTTGTAATACCATCAACTTTTGTGAAAAGAGGTAAAAATTCACCATTGTATTGCAAACGAACGTAGTAGCTAGTTTCTTCATCACTTATTGGACCAACAGGATCTGAAAAAGCAGAGCTTGATAAACTTAGCAACGTTGCTAAAGCGGCTGCTGAAAAAAACTTTTTATAATGCATAATTGTCCTCGTAAAAAAATTAAAATTCCACTTTAGCAGTCTAAGTAACAACTAAAGTTAAGTCAAGTGCTAACTTAATAACACAAAATATCTTACATTTTAACTAATTTTTAGGAGAAGACAAAGATTTTATTAATGAATAAATACGACTTTTTTACTCTTGATTTTTTGGTATAGCTAACATAGGTAAGATTTACTATCGAAAGACCTCGTCATTCCGCTACTTGTTAGCGGCTGAGATACCGCGCACAACTGTACGAACATTGCAATTTGGGCCTACCAGGAGGGCAATGCCTCTTATCCAAGTACCCTCTTCTTGTCATCCCAGTGCTTGACACTGGGATCCAGGAATTTTATTAAGTTGGTAAGTATAAAAGTAGCCGTTTTATGTTAAAATACAACGTTTTGATGATTATGAAAAGGCTGGATCCCAGTGTCTGGGCACTGGGATGACAAGGTATAAACCTTATCGTCATGCCGCCGCAGACCGTCATACCGCGATTCATTCGCGGTATCTCGGCAATAGATCCCGCTAACACTTAGCGGGATGACGATTGTCGGTGAACCTAAGTTACTTTAGCCATAAATATTTAAGAAATTTACCAAATAAAAAAAAAGGCAAAAGAAGCCCCATGGTGGTTGGCTATTTACTATGTACTAAAATATCGGCGTTTTTTTTATTCTAAAACGCTTGATTAAGAGCGATTTAGCTGCTTTTAACTTGCAACTAACC
>NZ_LYUY01000223.1:0-261 GCF_001675785.1 Wolbachia endosymbiont of Nomada ferruginata | reverse complement strand
ATATCAAGTAGGAGTATTACTGTCATCTAGCAATGCAAGTACGTGGACACCGCATCAGAATTTAGATTTAACGTTTCGGCTATTAGCAGCAAAATTTAGCGAAAGTTCTCACGTTATTGATCTTGGTAAAGTTACTGCAAACAATACTTCAGATTTAATTGTTTTAACGAACGTCGAAAAAGTAGCATTTGATACCAATGTAGAATTTATTTTAACAGACGAAGAAGGAAAAGAAAACTTTCTGTCTGATAATTTGCCACT
>NZ_LYUY01000178.1:0-745 GCF_001675785.1 Wolbachia endosymbiont of Nomada ferruginata | reverse complement strand
GCAGTGTTTAAGACTTAAAAAACGCCAATACTGAAAATAGACAATGACTAGGGCTTCTTTTGCCTTTTTTTATTTGGTAAATTTCTTAATGTTTATAGCTAAAGTAATTTAAAAGCCCGTGAAGGGTGTCATTCCAGTGCTCCTTTTTTTGTCATCCCAGTGCCCCTATGATGTCATTCCAGTCTGGAATGGCTTTGTTGCATCGCACCTTATACTGGTAGTAATTTACGATAAATTCATGTAGCCATTTCGAATTTAGCCATACCAATGTCAGTAAATTGATTAAGTAAATAACATTTAATTAGCAATTCTTTTTCACGATTTACTTCAGCTAAACAAATATTTGCTTTAATCTTGAGAAAAACCCTTCAATATAAGATTTTTCCATAATTTATTTCTTTTTTCCATTCTTTCATGCCATCTTCACCGTATAATTTTATTAACCTAATAGCAGCATTTCTGTCAGACATATAATCTATTTCTGGATGTTCTGCCGCATTGTTTATTGGTGGAATTTTTGCCTTTATATCATATTCGTTACACAATTTATAAAACTTGTGCCTATCATATGCTCTATCTGCATATAGTGCTTTTATGGCATGAACTTCTTTTAGCAAATCACAAGTTCCATAGTGATCAGAGTAAACGCCATTACTGTATTTTACAGCTATGGCTTTTTTGCTGTTTATATTCAACATTACATGCAATTTTCTTGTCTGTTCATAGCCACGATATTTTCTGTCAG
>NZ_LYUY01000222.1:0-262 GCF_001675785.1 Wolbachia endosymbiont of Nomada ferruginata | reverse complement strand
CATTACACCGTCATACCGCGATTCATTCGCGGTATCTCAAAGCATAGATCCCGCTAACACGTAGCGGGATGACGAGGTCATGCCACCGCGCGAACCGTCATACCGTCACGGTATCTCTAGATCCCGCTAACACGTAGGGGAATGACGAGGTCATGCCGCCGCAAACCGTCATACCGCCGCGGTATCTCTTAGCCGCTAACACGTAGCGGGATGACGGTTGTTGTTTAGCTATAAATATTAAGAAATTTACCAAATAAAAAAA
>NZ_LYUY01000026.1:0-13328 GCF_001675785.1 Wolbachia endosymbiont of Nomada ferruginata | reverse complement strand
CAGACACAACTACAAATATTTCTGAGATCGACACTACTGAGACTAAGCAAGATTTATATAAGCTACTTATTCTAAATAGAGCATCAGCACTACATGATGCTGGAGACATTTCAGGAAAAATATACAAAAATTTATGGTTTTCACTACTTGTATTTCTCAATAAAAAAGTCAACGTAGTGGAGCTAGCATTATAAATGAACAGAGGTAGAGTTGATAGCTTCAAATGTGTATTGATGTTCATCTTGAATATAGTATCTAAATTCAAGCTTAATGTACTTATAATGTTTTTAGTTGCCCTGGTGGTAGCTGTTGATTTGTCTTTTAGAAAGTATTTAGTAAAAAATATTCTAGATACAGCTGTAAAATATCAGGAAGGTAATGTAATTGAAAATCTTTTATTACCTGTAAGCGCTTATCTTGGTATGGCATTACTTATCACTACTGCTTTTAGATTCTATGGCTATTTTGTTGACATTCGAATGTTTACCTTAATGCGTCAAAAGATAGCTGATATATCTTTTTGTAGGCTACTCCAACAAGACCATTCCTATTATCAGAACAATTTATCTGGAAGCTTAGTACATAAGGTCAGTAACTTAATGGATAGTGTGATAGAGTTAATAAGATTGCTTATAGATTGTTTTTTCGGTTACAGCATAGCATTAGTCTTAGCTATTTATACCTTATCATTAGTAAACATAAAATTTGCAATCGCTACATTCACTTGGGTAAACATTTTTATTTTAGTCTCGATTTTCAGCTTTCGTGTACTTACTGAATTAGCTGATAATTACTCTAAACAAAATTCACAAGTAATAGCTAGTATAGCAGATAGTATTTTAAATGTTATATCAGTAAGGTTATTTTCTCAGCAAGCACATGAGAGACACAAATTTTTTCAAATATGCAAGAAAAGAACTATTGCAGAGAGAAAATTACAATGGGCATACTTTTGGCTTTGGTTTATATATGGCTATTCATTTGATATACTCCAAGCAGTAAACTTGTACTTTTTAATTCATGATTATCAATTGAACAAGATCGCAATAGGAGATATTGCTCTTGTACTTGGAATTAATATATCAATTATAGAGTTTCTTAACCATCTAACTAGGAATCTTACACAATTTTCTACTCATTTTGGCAAAGTTTCAGATGCATTGCCAATCTTGACTACTGTACCAGAAATTCAAGATAAGGAAAATGCTAAAGAATTAAATTTATTAAGTGGAAGAATAACGTTTAATAATGTTTCTTTTTCTTATGAAGGTCAGGAGCCATTATTTCAAGATTTTTCAGTTACCATTAATCCTTGCGAAAAGGTAGGTCTAGTTGGTTATTCTGGAGGTGGTAAATCTACTTTTATAAACTTAATTCTAAGGCTATTTGATGTTAAAAAAGGTAATATACAGATTGATAATCAAATAGTATCAGAAGTTACACAGAGTTCTTTGAGGCAACAAATATCTGTAATACCTCAAGACCCATTGTTATTTCATAATACTATTTTAGCAAACATCATATATGGTAGACTTCAATCTACTATCGAAGAAATAATGAGAGCTGCAAAGCTAGCTGGTATTCACGATTTCATTATGACTCTACCAGATCAATATGGAACTACAGTTGGAGAAAAAGGCATCAAGCTATCTGGAGGAGAAAGACAAAGAATAATAATAGCAAGGGCATTTTTAAAAAACGCTCCAATATTATTTCTCGATGAACCAACTAGTCAGTTAGATTCTATAACAGAAAAAACAATTCAAATGAGTTTATTTAAACTGATGCAAAATAAAACTACGATTACTATAGCACACCGTATTTCTACACTTTTACACATGGACCGAATTATAGTATTTAACAAAGGAAAAATTGTCCAAGATGGTAAACACGCTGAACTAGTTTCTAAGCAAGGTCTTTACAAGGAACTTTGGAATGCTCAAATTGGTTGTTTGAATGTCGAAAAAGAAGATGGAAAAAATTATTGATCTGAGAAGTGACACTACAACTCTGCAGAGCTCCAACATTATAAATGCAATAAGTAATTCAACTGTTGGAGATTTTGCTTATGGTGAAGACAAAAGCTGTAATGACTTATCAGAATATTGCAAACAATTATTCAAAGTAGAAGAAGCATTATTTGTAACCAGCGGTATGCTTGCAAATAGATTAGCCATTGCCAGTCAAACAAGTCCTGGTGATGAACTAATAACTCATTATAATTATCACGTTAATTTTTTCGATAGCGCAGGCAATGCAAAAGTAAATAATATCGTATTTAATTGTATTAGAAATAATAGCGGAATCTTAGATGTTGATGAAGTAGAATATGCTATTAATTCTAAGCCGAGGTATAAAATTTTTGCTCAGGTGAGTCTTGTTTCTATAGAAAATAGTATAAATGGGTTTAATGGTAAAATTTATCCTTTTGAAAAACAAGTCGAGTTATATCACTTTTTAAAAGCTCACAATGTAAATCTTCATTTAGACGGTGCGAGAATATTTAATGCTCATATCGAAACAAATATTGCTTTAGCAGATTATGCTAAATATGTGGATACAATGAGCTTTTCTTTTACTAAAGGACTTGGCGCTCCTTTTGGTTCAATGCTTATGGGTAAAAGAGAGATAATTGAAAGGGCTAAAAAGCTACAGGTTTGGCTAGGTAGTGGTTATCATCAGATAGGGTATTGTGCTAATGCAGCAAAATACGTACTACAGAATAATATCTCTAGGCTTAAAGAAGATAATAAGCTCGCTAAATTGTTTGCAGATAAGATTAAAGAAATTCCACACATAAAACTGGTACTACCTTATCCAGAAACTAATATAGTAAGCTTTAGTATAAAAGCACTAAATGTAACTAATGAGGTTTTCTTGAGTAAGTGCCAAGCTTATGGTTTATTGCTTTTTCCTTGGATCGAGTCTCATATAAGAGCAGTTACCCATCTTGGCACAAAGGAAACAGACATCATGAAAGCTGCTGAAATTATAAAGGAGGTTGTGTTAAATTTAATATGAGAATAAAAATAGATTTCTTTAGCGATTCAAACACTGACCCTTCAGCTAAAATGAGGGAAGCGATGGCTAAAGCAAAAGTTGGAAACGAAGCTGCATGTGAAGATCCAACTGTGAACGAATTAGTGGCAACCGCATGTAAAATATTAGGTAAACCTGCAGGAATCTTTTTGATTTCAGGAACGATGTCCAATGTAATTGCTTATAAAGTACACATTCAAAGACCTGGTGATTACTTGCTGCTTGATGAAACTTCACATCCGCTTATAGTACAATCTGGCTTGATCGCAGCCCAGGCACATGCCACTCCTTTGCCCATCAAAGGTACGAGAGGAATATTTACTGGAGAACAAATTGTTGAGTTTATTACTCGTCCTAGTTTAAGAAATATTCCGAGAGTTGGGCTTGTTTCTATCGAACAAACGACAAATTTTGGAGGTGGAGCTGTGTGGCCTTTAGAATATATTCAAGAGATCTCAAGTCTTTGTAAAGAGAATGACGTATTCACTCATTTAGATGGAGCAAGACTGTTCAACGCTTGTGCTCATACTAAAATATCTCCAAAGGAGTATGCAAGTTATTTTGATTCGGTATTCATTGATTTTAGTAAAGGATTAGGTGCTCCAATGGGCGCAATATTGCTTGGAAGTGAAGAGTTTATTGAAAAAGCTTGGTACTATAAGTTTCAAATTGGCGGAGGTATGCACCAAGCTGGCATTATTTCAGCTGCATGTTTATATGCTCTACATAATAATGTAAATTCTTTAGAAGAAGATCATAAAAAAATGCAGCACCTTATAGAAGGCCTAGACTCCATAGATCAAGTTATAATTGATATCGACCTGTATAAAACTAATATAGCGTATTTTTCATTACGTACTAATTGTATATCTACTCAAGAATTAATAAACGTACTAATGACAAATTATGGAATTAGAATGGCTAACATCAAAGGTAAAATCAGAGCTATAACACATAGAGATATAAGCTATGAAGATATTAATGCTACTGTATCTGCTATAAGAAAGATACTAAGTAAGTAATTTTCTGCACTAATTGTTTGCAAACTTCTTGTCAAACAATATTATACCAATATAGTATTATGCTAGCATCTGCATAGAGCTATTTGGGAATAGGTGTGAACTTTGTCTTCTTTCAATATTTACTATTCTTCTGTGGATATATGCTGCTTTATTTATCAAGACAAAGTATACCAATTGCTCTACCACTGTTAATAGATACTGACCATGTAAAATTAAGCTATTTTTTTGCCTGCTTTTCTTTTTTTTATGGAGTATCAAAATTTGTTAATGGAATAATCATGGACTCCAAAAATAATCCATTATTTATGTTTGGGCTATGCAATATTGCAACTGGATTATTAACCATTGGTATAACTTTATCATATAATAATCTAACTTTATTACTGTTAACATTAATATTATTAGCTTGGACACAAGGGTTAGGTTGGCCAGCTATTACCAAGTTTATGGTTACAAACTCTAGCATCTCTTCAATTGCATCATCATGGGGAGTTATGAGCGCATCTCAGCAACTTGGTTCTTGTATTACTTTAATTGTATTACCAAGTATAATAAAAATGTATGATGCAAAGAGTGCATTTTTGTACTCTGGTCTCTTATGCTTACTTTTTGGAATTTATATAATATTAAAAGCATATTACAAAGAAATTGCCAACTTTACTACCTATTATAAGGTGCATAAATCTCAAATAGGTATCAAGGTAACAAGTTCCATATGGTTTCTATGTTGTGCTACTTTTTGTGCTTATATTATAAAAATGGGAATCTTCTTTTGGTTTCCTATAATTTTAAGGGATAAATTACAAATTTCTCTTGTACAATCCTCACTAATAACAGGTGTATATGATTTAGGTGGAATCCTTGGAACTTTAATCACAGGAAGAATTAGTGATATGTACTTCTTTCAAAATAGAAGCTTGCTGGCATTATTTTACATGTTGGGTATAGCACTCACTTTTATTGCAATGAACTTTGGTCAAAACATAATTCTTATGAACCTTGGTGCAATCTTATCAGGATTCTTTATATTTGGAGTGCAAGTACTGACAGGTGTTATAGCTGTAGAAATTGCTCCACAAAATAATGTATGTGCAATTGTAAGCTTAACAGGATTATTTGGGTATATTGCAAGTTCAATATTTTCATGCGTGCTCTTAGGAGTACTTGTTAAGCACTGTGGTAACAGTATTATGTTTTCATTTTTTTCCATTTGCTCTGTTGTTGCACTCGTTTGCTTTTCCATACTATCAAGCAAAGATCTTAAAAAACTAAGTAAAGCGGTGTAAAAAAAATTTCTCAACAGTTAAACTTTGTAGATAGATTTTTTACCCAAGGAATAAACATGGTAACCATATCTTAGTAACAGCTCGCTATCTAATAAATTACGGAAATCAAAAACATTAGGTGCAGCCATAATACTCTTTAAACTTGCAAAATCTTGATTTTTAAATTCTTTCCACTCCGTTAACAATAACAAGGCTTCCGCGTCCCTTGCAGCCCCTATAGCATTGTCCGCGTACTCTATATCCTTTAGAACTTGCCTAGCATTATCCATCCCCATTGGGTCATATGCAGTAATTTTAGCCTTGTTATTCACTAACAATTGTGCAATATCTATAGCTGGGCTATTTCTTACATCATCAGTACCAGACTTAAAAGTTAGCCCCCATATTGCTATTTTTTTATTTTGGACTCCATTTAATAGATATTCTACCTTTTTAGCAATGTTTGTTATATGATTATAGTTAGATTCCTTAACTGAATTTAAAATTTGTAGCTTAACATTGTGGTCTTCAGCAAGCCTTATTAAAGCTGACAAATCTTTAGGAAAACATGATCCTCCAAATCCTGGACCAGCTTTGAGAAATTCCTTACCTATTCTATGGTCCATTCCCATACTGTTAGCTAAAAGGTCAATGTCTGCTCCTAATAGCTCACATAAACCTGCCATCTCATTGATAAAAGCAACCTTTGTTGCTAGAAAAGCATTAGAAGCATATTTAATCATTTCAGCAGTAACTGTATCAGTGACTATTAACGGAATATTCTTATCTATAAATGGTCTATATATAACTTCTAGTTTTGCCCTAGCTAGCTTAGTTTTTACTCCTATTATTATCCTATCTGGGTATAAAAAATCTGATACTGCAGAGCCTTGCTTGAAAAACTCTGGATTCACCCCCAAATCAAAGTTATAGCCCTTATTAGATAAATAATTATGTATATTTTCTGCAGTACCAGGAGGAACAGTTGACTTTATCACTATTAAGCAATCTTGATTAACTCTCTCAGAAACTTCACTTACTGCATTATATACATTCTTTAAATTTGCATTTCCTAGGGAGTCTGATGGAGTATCTACAGTTATAAATACTACTTCTGTATTGGGATTTATTTGAAAATACGAATCGAAAAATCTTATCCTTTGTGACTTTATATTATTCTCTAAATAATCTGCTAATCCAGGTTCATATAGAGGAATTTTCCCTGATTTCAAAAGTTCAATCTTCTCAGTATTTATGTCAATGCAATCAACTTTATGGCCCTGCTCCGATAACATTGTACCAGATACTAAGCCTACATACCCTACTCCTATAATAGTTATGTGCATTTTATTATCACCTTAAAAATATAGCTTAGCATCTAAAATAAATACCATTAACAATGAGAGTCATAAACTTTTGTTGTTACATTATTTTGCTTAATTGCCTTACTTTCCGAATAAATTATAAATAAGGTTGAAGATATTAATATCAAAGTACCATATAAAGCACTTTTATCAGGTAATTCATTAAATATAACGTATGTTACTATTGCAGAAATTATTAGCTCTATGTACCTATAAGGTGCAAGTGCAGTAGCATCAGTAAGAGTAAAAGCTTTTAAGATAAAGAGCAAAATTAGATTTGAATTAATTCCCAGAATCAGCAGTAATACTAATTCCAACAAGGAAGGCATATGCCAATAAAATAACAAAGGTGGAGTAGAAAAAATAGTTGTCGTTAGAGCTGAATAAAATAACATACTTATTACTGACTCTTTTATCACAAGTTTCTTATTAAGTATGTCTAATATAGCAAAGATTAATGCAGATACAATAAAAATAAGAATTTTAGGATTAAAGTCTTCACTATGAGCTTTGATAGTAATAGCAATACCAACAAAACCAATAATAGTTACTATCCATCTTTGCCAAATTATATTTTCGTTTAGTAAAGGGATTGCAAGAAGTATAACAAATAATGGTATAGAAAAACTTATAATCGTTGCAGTTACTATGGGGAAAGTACTCAATCCATAGGTCCATAAGACCGTTCCACAAAACAATAATGCACCTCTAGTTATTTGAATAGATATTTGACTTGTTTTAAAAGCTTCTATTCCATAGTAAAACATAAAAGGTACAAGGGTAATAGTGGTAAACAGAAAGCGGAAAAAAATTATTTCAAAACTCTGAAGATGTAAACTTAGATATTTTGATATAGTATCATTAGCTACACTACTAAATAAGCTAAGTATAAACCAGATAACCCCAAACAAATAAGCTCTCAGTCTATAATCCATAAAGCTTCTGATTTAATAGATATGATGTACTCATATAATTTTACTACAAAACTAATAATATAAAAGTTTTCTGATGTATGGTCCCAGAATGTGATCGTGAGGGTTAATTATAAATAATTCGGGAAATTTCGTCTCTGTAGACATATTAAGAACTACGTAACGAATGTTTATATTTGTGAGTAATAGTAAGGTTCAAGGTAAGGAAAATGCTAGTGAGGTAAAGTAGAATAACGTTGATTTGATAATTTAAGCTCATCTTCCCTCTTGCTACATCTCTCTTTATATCTCCTCTTTTGCAGCAGGTCTATACTTACTGCTTAAATTTAGGTGCACACTAATTTTTCGATTTGTATATTATTCTAATGCTTGTATAATACCTTCATTGAATATTTGATTTTGAGGTAATTAGATGCCAAAAAGTAAAACTAAACGTGGAACGGAAGATTTGAAGGGTAATGCAGGCCCAAGCAAAAGATCTCGTCTCAGTTCTGATTCTGAAGAAGATAAAGAGATTATCTCTAGCAAAGTAATAAGTAAGCTGAAGGATGTTGTTAAAGGTGATAGAACTTCAGCTATTGAGGAATGGGTCAAGGCTCACCCTGTAACAGTAGAGGGTCTAACCGTTGAGCAATCGGACCTCTTATGTAATGCGTTTCGTGATGAATCTTGTTGGTCAGGTATAGAGTTAAATCCTGCTAGATTGGTGAAAGAGTTGGCCAGGTTAGATATATTGGATCCTTTTGCTATCTATGAAATAGCATGTATTGAATGTGTGAAGAGTGAAATTAGGCAACTATTCAACAAGATGTTGGAGTCTTTTAAGCTTGATTTATGTCATAAAGGCGCGAGTAAGGAGAATCGGGAGTTGGCTGCCAACGACAAACTTGCAAGAGTTGAACTGTTGCGCTTTGTAGAGAAGGATGACCATGTATTCAGTTTCTGGATTGATGAAAAATCAGGTGACCTCAAAGAAAATATAGAAGCAGAAGATGGATTTAATAAGGCTGTAGATTTCAAGTGGAGTAAGGGAGTGGAACACTTCTATAATCTTCTATGTTCTGAAAAAAAATTAGGGAAAGAAGGGCGAGAAAAGTTGCTAGTTTCTGCTATTGCAAAATTATCTCCATTTCAATCTGGCTATAAACTTGCTGCTACCTTAAATTCCCTTCTAGGTAAAGTCATAAGCGCGAAAGTAGATCATAAGTCACTGCTCGGGCTACCGAATAAGAAAGATAGGGGTGTTATCTATCGTCCTCTTAGTTGCTTAGTAGAGCACGGTTTTCTTTGCACAACTAAGTATGTTATCCAGTACTTGAGCGAGGGATGTTCAAGATCTGAAGTAGAGAAAATGCTTTCACCTAGAGGATATGCACATCTTCTCTCATCGCTTTCATTTGTTGTAGTTTCTAAAGATTATGACTTGGATAACAGGAATGAAGCAAGGTCAGCTATTAGCAGTCTTTGGAGATCTAGCGTATTTAACCAAAATAAAATAAATGTTGTTGATTCTTTTAAAGATAGGATTGCTTTTGTTGCAATGGAAAATGCAATTTCAAATTTGATTGTAGATCAGGAGAACAGCAAGAATACTCAAAGTGCTGGCGATGGTGAAAAAGTTGATTTGGTCTTGAGTATTTTAAAGTTTGCTAAAGATTGTTGTTCAGACAAAAGCTTTAAATCATTAAAAGAGAGGATAGCAAATAGTTTAGATAAAACAAGGAATTCTAAGATGATAGATGCAACTAGCTCCTGCAATTTAATAGAAGAGTTGTGTAAGTCGGCAAGAAATTTGAATTTATCCTCTGCTAGCACTGAAGTTCCTCAATCCACGTTAGCAGGCACTAGTGTTAGTGGTTCGCCTGTTGTAGTTATTAACAAGTAGGAGTGTTTATGCATGGTAATGATGAAGATGATGAATTAGTTAGGGATTTATTAAATGGAAATTGTACTGAGTTCAGTGGGAAGTTTGAGGATTTTTTAAACAATTGTCCATCTTTTTTGCATTCTGCTAATAAGCACGGCTTTTTTCCTGCATTCTTCTTTGGCATGTTTGCTACTGCACATGATTCTAGTATTGCAGATCCAAATGATGAAAGAATTTATTTTCGTTTTGACGGTTGTGGAAATCTGAAAGTTGCAGTTCTTACTAATGAAGAAGATAGAAGAATAGTAAGGTGTTATACTATTGCTGATAATGAGAACAGCCCTGGGTCAAGGTTTAGTGCAGAAGAGAAGCAGCAGGTAGAAGAAAATCTTCCACAAGAATTACAGGAAGATGAGGATCTGGACTGGGAAGAGTATAAAATATTTCGATTTGGAGAGGAATGTAGGCATTTTGATGAAGGACACAGTTTCCCTCAACGTGATGAATATGAAGCACCAGTTTTTCACGAAATTAACCCAATCAGAGCACCAGGTGAATTGTTAGACCTGATGAATGAGTTGGCAAATGATAACGCAGGAGAAGTGCGTACTAATGTTAAAAGGATTTTGCAATACATTGTTGATATACATGATGAACATGAAGGTAGCTTAGTGTTCGGTGCAGAGTCTGATTACCACGGTTTTCTGTGTGGTTTTTTAGTAAATTTTAGATACCGGTCTGTGGCTGGTGTCTACCCAGAGCTACTCATAGGAAAAGGTTATGCAGATGTTGTTTTGCTTGTTCGTGGTGTTGATCAGGCAAATGATTCAGTTCCAGTTATAATTGAGTTGAAGGTTGGTGATGAGGAAGGGTTAGAACAAGCTAAAGATTATGCTAAAAGTTGTTCTGTTTCGTCTTTGCCTATTCATACCTCATCACCAAGTGCTGTTTGTGTAGCGTTAAATTTTCAATTGCGTGGAGGTGATGGTCTACGAACTTCTGTGCAGGCCTTTTCAGAAGGTGGTCTTTCCTTAATACCGGGGTTACTACATCCTCATGGAAATGAAGTTATTGGGAGTGTAAAACGTTTTTCACAACCCATAGAATCAGAGTTCACTCAATCACCTCATTGTGACACTTTTTCCTGTATGTCATCGTTTTTCTTGGGAAATGTTTTGTCCACAGCCGATCTTTTAAGAGTAGCTGGTAGACGAAGGGTAGTAACGGTTGACAAGTATCTATTTAACTGCTCTCAAAGAGAGAGAATGAGACGTATAGGTGGTAGGGGAAATGCAGCAGAAATTGTAAGGCATACGTTAACTCTAGCTCTATTTGTATCAAGTATTGGTTTTGTTGTGCTTCACATTTTTCGTCATTTGAAGTGGCAGACTTTGCCAGATAAGGCATTGGACCTATCGTTACTACCTCAAGCCACAGGTGATGCTAAGGTACGTGAGGTGCTTTGTAAGGTGGATGCCCAGAATCATCTACAAGTGGTTTCTGCAAGGAAGTTTAAATCACTACGTGCTTACTCACGTTCTCATAGAGAAGGTTATTTTGAGGGTAGGTTCTCAGAACAAATGGGTAACGTTAGGAACTTACATCAATTTGCAGATGAATTGATGAGTGCTGCGCCTAATTTTGGTAATGATGGTAATGTGAATGGTGAGTACAGGGCTAGGTATGAAGTTTTATTTAACGAGATTTCTCGTCTGTTGTCTCCGTTATTAAATGGAAACCGTCTACTCGTGAACAATGAAGCTAAATTTCAGGCTTTGTTGCGTGGGATATTTCAAAGTTGCGGTAATCCTGCCAAGGTAATTATTGAGTTCCAGCTACAGAGAGGAAGGAAAATAGACCTAATATTATCAAAATCTGCGGAAAATGATGATACTCATCCAATTGGAATAGAGTTGAAGTATGCTAACACCGCAGAGCAAGTTGAACGAAAAAGGGTGGAGGCAAATCGACAGTTAAGTGAATACGAATTTTGTGGAGGATGCAAGCGTATTACTGGGGAAGATGCGATGGTTTTGTTATACGCTATATTGAATGCTATAGGACAAGAGCAGGATCTGATATTGATTGGTGGGCTTCGTAGAGCATCTGGGTTTTCTAGATGACTTGTAACTAATAAAAGTACCAAAGATAAGGTTGTTTATGGGTAAAATTATGCATTAAGCTAGAGTGCGTTTGAGTAAGGTTGGAGAAAAAGTAAGGTCTTTTAGCAAGAAAATTTGATTTATGTTTTCTTAAGTTAAAGTTAACCTGATGAAGTTTGTACAATTTATTGTTGGAGTTTTTTGTTCTATTTTTACTGTAAGTTCAATCTGCTCTATCTTTGGTCTTTTTTTCTTAGTTTTGCAGCAAGTCTAATATTTTTACTACTTAATGGAATAACTTGCAGAAAGTGGAGATATAATGCTAAGGCAGAGGAGCTCAGACAGTTGCCTTAAAACAATAAAGAAATAGTAAAGGCAAAAAGATACCTTGCATAGTTCGAAAGCTTTTCTAGTAACCGTTCACGATATAAGAAAGTAGTTTACAAAAATGGTATAGTGGTATAGAGAAGATAAGCTAGATAGAGAGGGTTTAATGATAGAAGTGCTGCAAGAGAAGATTGTGGTGTTAGAGTCAGAAAATGCCGATCTGAAAGCAGAGATAGAAAATCTTAGAAAGGAAGTAATAGAGTTACAAGACAAGCTGGGTTTAAATTCAAAAAATTTATCTCTACCACCATCACAAGATGTAAAAAAACAAAAAAGAAGAGTAACAGGAATCCAGGAAGGCAACCAGGACATGAAGCGCACAAGCGAGAGTTATAGCCCTTTCCATAATAGTCCAAAAAAGTCATAAGAAGGAAGAATCAACAGCATGATGAAAAGATGTGAATAGAGGAATGTTTTTCCTAATTCTGTTTTTTATAGCAAACCAATGATGCTCAATTTTGTTAAAATCGGGAGAATAAGGCGGTAGATATAAAATTTCTGCACCAACTCCTTTAGCAAGTTCAGTAATCTTATTAGACTTATGAAAAGTAGCATTATCAAGGATAACAGTTTGTCCAGGTTCCAAAATCGGTGTCAGGAACTGCTCAAACCATTTATTAAAGATATTCATATTGTAGTGGCCTTCAAAGGTTACCGGAGCAACTATCTTTCTTCCACTTAAGCATGCTGATTCGTTGAGTTTTCTTGCCAGATTTTAGGGCATA
Source organism: Wolbachia endosymbiont of Nomada ferruginata (assembly GCF_001675785.1). NCBI lineage: Bacteria > Pseudomonadati > Pseudomonadota > Alphaproteobacteria > Rickettsiales > Anaplasmataceae > Wolbachia > Wolbachia endosymbiont of Nomada ferruginata. Next base: position 625 of record NZ_LYUY01000026.1, on the reverse strand, counting down.
AAACCGCTGTCCCTTCTGGCAATATCCATAAGGGTAGTCTTCAGTGTTATCAATGCCAGACTCATCTATATACACTAATTCTTTAGGTTCTTTTGTCGCTATAACCTTTGCAAATTGAGCTCCTCATTTCTTTCTTTGTACCCGTAGGTCTTTTTTTTCTTGTGAATCCTATATTTTTAAGTGCTCGATGAATTGTTTGTCTACTAATATTGCCCCAAAGCTTAGCCATCTCTGACTGAGTTTTGCTACCTTGTTCATTTGCAAATTCGGCAAATGCATTCCAGTCGGTAATTTTATGGTTATAGCCCACGCTTCCAGGCTTTTTTGACTGAAAATCTCCCGTTTTCTCACGTCTTTTCTTCCACTCATATAAAGTTGTTTTTCCGATCTTAAATCTCTTGGCAACAGTTTCTCCACTCTCTCCTTCATCCAACGCTTCCATTACCTTTTTCCTTAAGTCATAACTATATGCTACTGGCATCCTTACCTTCACTACTATAAATCCATATCTTACTCTTTTTGGACTATTATGGGAAGGGCTATAAGAGGTTGTCCACAAACCAGTAAATCAAGCATATTCCCTACTTAACATAACTTTACTCATAGCCAGATATATGAAACTTTC
>NZ_LYUY01000177.1:0-780 GCF_001675785.1 Wolbachia endosymbiont of Nomada ferruginata | reverse complement strand
GCAATGGCACTCATTCAAATTTTGTACTTAATGCTTGGGAAGCTAAACAAGGCTTCACTAACATTGACGAAAAAGTAATTACTAGAACTAATAAAATAAAATCAGTAATTAACGACAGACCAATATTTACTGCATTATTTACTGGTGTAGTTGCTGCAAATATAGCGTTTCCTCTAGGGCTACTTGCAACACATGGTGTTAATGGTGTACAAAAATTTTACCAAAACCCTTTGACTAATAACATAGGATTATCATTACTTATAGGTTCTGGTATACTTGCATTATCAATTATATGTCTTGGCGTGCATTATTATAGAAAAACAAATTGCACTAACCTTATATATTCTGAAGAAGAGATTGATCCTAAAGATGTTAATGGGAAATTCATTGAGGAAATAAAACGAGAAAGAACAAATGTTCTTGGGGAAAATCACAGTAAAGACGCTAAACGCAGCAGCTTAACGCTTGAGCAAGTTGTGGTTCAATCTCATAATTGTAAGGATATTGTTTATAGTGTCGGTTAATAAAATGCATGATATAGCTAGTGCAGCCCTACGTCATACCGCTGCAGACCGTCATACCGCGATTCATTCGCGGTATCTCTAGATCCCGCTAACACGTAGCGGGATGACGATTGTCAGGGTAGCACCTCCCTCCCCTGTCATCCAAGTAGCTGACTGACCTTACCCAGAAAAAGTGGAGAGAAAGTTTGGAATGTTTTTCACAAAGAGAATGATGAATCAAAATGCTCAGGAATGCAATAGTTAATAGTGACGTTGT
>NZ_LYUY01000176.1:0-780 GCF_001675785.1 Wolbachia endosymbiont of Nomada ferruginata | reverse complement strand
CGGTTGAATTTGCATAGTAGAATATTACGGTATAGTATAAGCTTTTAGCTCTATGCATGGACTCAAAAAAAGTAGAACTGATATTTGAAAAATTCAAGCAATCAAATCCTGCACCAAAAATAGAGCTGAATTATACCAATGATTTTACGTTATTAGTTGCGATAGTTCTATCAGCGCGAACAACTGATATAAGCGTTAATAAAATTACAAAGGAGCTATTTAGTATCACTGATACGCCAGAAAAAATGCTGAGTTTTGGGCAGAGTGAGCTAAGAAAATGCATAAGCAGTATTGGTTTATATAATTCCAAAGCAAAAAATATAATCGGGCTTAGTAAAATATTGGTAGAACGATACGACAGCAAAGTACCTACTAATTTCGATGATTTGGTATCTTTACCAGGGGTTGGGAGAAAGAGCGCTAATGTGTTCTTAAATTCGGGGCTTGGCATTCCAACGTTGGCAGTTGACACTCATGTTTTTAGAGTGAGCAATAGAGTTGGGCTTGTGAAAGAAAAAGATGTGTTTAAAACAGAGCAATCTCTTTTAAATGTAGTTCCAAAAGAATACCTGCTTTATGCTCATCACTGGCTAGTTTTGCATGGTAGATATGTTTGCAAAGCACAAAAACCTTCGTGTGAAGCGTGTATAATTCATGATTTATGTGAGTTTGAGTGCAAAAGGTATAAGGTCTAGTATTTCTTCTTTTGTCATTCAAGTAGCTCCTATGATGTCATTCCAGTCTGGAATCCAGATTGGACACTGGGTTATAAAAGTATAG
>NZ_LYUY01000175.1:0-800 GCF_001675785.1 Wolbachia endosymbiont of Nomada ferruginata | reverse complement strand
CTCCATAGTGATCAGCCGTTACTGTATTTTACAGCTATGGCTTTTTTGCTGTTTGTATTCAACATTACATGCAATTTTCTTGTCTGTTCATAGCTGCGATACTTTCTATCTTCGCTATTTTCTTTGCTATGACCAGGAGTGTTGTTGTATATACTAATTCCTGTACTGTCTATAGCAATTTCGATATCTTCCATATTATTTTCTGCAATCATTGATCTTAATATTGAGTTTCTTAAACCTTCTTGATGATTGTGAATAGCTGATAACTTGCAAATTTTTCCCAATTTGCTCAAGGTATCCTGCTATAAACCCAACTGTTTGCCTCAGGCCTATTCTAAATAAACAAGTTATTATGTGCACCAAAATTACAACTTTATCGCTATAAATATTGTTGCCACCTGGTATTTTTGGACCATTCTCGTACCACTTTTCTATGGCTTCGTTGATATAATGAAAAATATTTCCTCTTTTTTCTAGAAATTTGTTATATTCGCTATGGTTACTGACCCTCATTTTTTGTGGCATATTTTTTCTTTCAAGGTTAAATGGCTATTTTATAATGAATTTTGTCAGTAGCCACCAGATTTTTTCAGTTGCTATGCAACAAAGCCATCCCAGTGTCAAGCACTGGGATGACATCACTTTTGCTTCAATATTCGCACATTAGCGGAGGTAAGCCCATTGCGAAAATCAGTATGTTAAGGCATGATTTTTAATAACCTCAACATCGCTAAATTCAAAAGTTTGGTTGCCTATAATTTGAAATTTCTCATTTCCCTTTCCTGCAACTAGCAGAATCA
>NZ_LYUY01000221.1:0-266 GCF_001675785.1 Wolbachia endosymbiont of Nomada ferruginata | reverse complement strand
CTGGGTAAGGTCAAAAAAAACGCCGATATTTTAGTACATAGTAAATAGCCAACCACCACGGGGCTTCTTTTGCCTTTTTTTTATTTGGTAAATTTCTTAATGTTTATGGCTAAACGACAATCGTCATCCCGCTACGTGTTAGCGGGATCTAGAGATACCGCGAATGAATCGCGGTATGACGGTTTGTGGCGGCATGACGATAAGGTTTATACCTTGTCATCCCAGTGCTTGACACTGGGATGTCAGCTAGCGTGACAAACGTCATC
>NZ_LYUY01000174.1:0-813 GCF_001675785.1 Wolbachia endosymbiont of Nomada ferruginata | reverse complement strand
GGGCCATTTACCAGTAAAAAAAATAGCTAACGCACTTAAAAGTGGAATCAACGCAGTAATTAATAAATAATTCTCAGTAATTGAAAATGGTAAGGAAAGAGACGTTAAAACACAGTCCATTAAATAATTCATCTTTTTGTTTAGGTAAAGCTAGAATTATACTAAAATCATAGAAAAACCGCTATGTTTTTTTGGCAAACTAGTCGTTTGTGTATGCTATAGCTATACTGCGATTCATTCCACAACTGTACGAACATTTGTTTTTGTTAAACACAACAAAGATGTCATCCCAGTGCCCTGACTACTTGGATCCAGGAAAGTTTGCTTGCTCACAAGCAAACTAGCATAGAAAAACGTTTTCGATGAGATTGCAGAAAACCAGTGTCTGGGCACTGGGATGACAAAGGAGGACAGTGTCAAGCACTGACCATTTGCTGTGCAGTTTACCTTTAAAAATGAATGTTCATACAGTAAGCCATAAGATGTATTAAATAAGACTTGACCTGACACTTTAAAAAAGTAAGTTAAAAATAATAAAAATAAAGGAGTGTTAGATATGAGTACAATACAGACAAAAATATTAAAACCAAAGCTAGGATTATTAGAACTAGCAAAACAACTAGGAAATGTGTCTCAAGCATGCAAAGTGATGGGATACTCAAGAGATACATTTTATCGCTTTAAGGAGTTATATGAAAATGGAGGAGAGGAAGCATTACATGAAATAAGTAAGAAAAAACCGCTATTAGCAAACAGAGTTTCCGACGATATAGAAAGAGCAGTGATTAGTATAGCAACAGAATTTCCAGCATA
>NZ_LYUY01000025.1:0-13454 GCF_001675785.1 Wolbachia endosymbiont of Nomada ferruginata | reverse complement strand
CTAGGGCAATTTACAAAGTTCTTCCCTTCTCCATCTAATGCATAAGCTTAAAACATTAGATGCTTTTGACAAGATACAAGGACAATTTGTAATTACTCGTTTTGAAGAAAAGCGAACGTCATCTTTCCCTTGCGGGTTACCAAAGAAAGTTGAATTTAATTTAAGTTTGAAGCTTTATTCATGACTATATATTATTCGACAAAAGCAAATGATATATTGGACTATATTTGCTGGAAGCACTATGGATTTACTTCAGGAGCAGTAGAAATAGTATTAGAAGAAAACCCTGGACTTGCAGAACATGGGAGCTTTTTGCCTGCAGGGTTGAAAATTAAGTTGCCTGTAATTGAGAAACCTTTACAAAAATCCACTTTAAAGATTTGGGGATAAAATGCAGCCAGAGTTTGTCATTGAAGGGTATGAATTAACAGAAGATCGCTTAGTGTCAATGCATATTACTGATGAATCAGGGACTATAGAAGATGTAGCTGAAATATGCGTTGATTACAGGGATGATAACATAAAGGTTCCAAAAGAGCTGAAAATTGCTTTGGGATATAGAGAAACAGGAGTACTACCCGTAGGTGTATATACAGTCAATGAAATTACGGTACAGAGTCCACCACAAATCTTAACAATCAAAGCTCACGCGACAAACTTGATGATATCGCTAAAGGAAAAAGTATCTAGGGCATGGGACCAGATTACACTTGGTGATTTAGTCAAAGAAATAGCAAATAAGCATGGATATGGGTACAAAGTTGCTGAAGAATTTAAAGATATATTGATGCCACACATTGATCAGACTGAAGAAAGTGATATAAATTTGTTAACTAGAATAGCCATAGAGCGAGAAGCAATGGCAAAATTAGCAGGAGGATATATATTATTTATTCCCAAAGGTGCAGCAAAATCAGCAACAGGAAAAGCTTTAGGAACAACGACTATTAGACCTCAAGATACAATCAATTGGAAAGTGCATTTTACTGTACGTGATAAATATAATTCAGTGATAGCAAAATGGCATAGCTATGAGAAGGGAGAACCAATATCAGAAACAGTAGGCAGCGGTGAACCAAGTTACCCTATACAAACAATTTACCCAAATGCAGAATCAGCATTAAGTGCAGCAAATGCCAAATTTAAACAACTACAGCGTAATAATGAGACTTTAGAAATGACAATACCAGGTAATCCAAAGTTATTTGCAGAGGCAAAACTTAATCTTGTAGGGTTCAATCAAGATATAGATGGTGAATGGGTAATTGATAGAGCAGAGCATACTTTAAATAGTTCGGGATATCGTACTGCATTATCAGCATCTTTGAGTAAGTGAAATCCATGTTAAAAGAAAATAAGTAAATTGCTGATTTAATGTGGAAAAAAATGCTGAACATGAGCAAGAAACAAGCTACACTGTGGTTTATAGTGGTAATAGTATGTGTTGTCATTACGTATTACTATCAAAAATCTAAGGCTGCTGAGAATTATCAGAAAATGTTAGAAGTAGCAGCTAAGAACTGAGACTTAGAAACTGTGAAATCATTAGTAAAAAAAAGTAGAGATGATTCAAATATTAGTAAAAAGGCATTATATTATGCGGCAGAGAAAGGATGCTTAGAAGTTGTCAAATTTCTGTTAGATGAAGGAGTAGATATAAATACTAGTTTAGCACTACTTGGTGCCGCTGACGGTGGTCAATTGGAGGTTGTAAAACTTTTGCTGGAGAGAGGAGCTGACCCTCATGTTAGAGGCTGGAAAGGAACAACTCCAAAAACTATAGCAATGAAGAGGTCATCTTATTATAGCAGTGAGCCTTACAGAGAAATTATAGATTTACTTGTTGAGGCAGAAAAAAGTTATAAAGCAGAAAAGTAACGACTAATTCATTTCTACAGTTTGAAACAAAAGCTTTCATAATAAATTAAATCATTATGCAAAACCAAAAAATCCCATTAGCAGTAATTGTAACGATGATAATACAGACGGTAGCAACAATTTGGTGGCTCGCTAAGCTAGATTTACGGGTTCATATTCATGATAAATTTATAGAGCAGAACAACGGATTGACCGTTACGGTATATCGTCTGGAAGAGCGGGTAAAAAATCTTTCTGAGGAACTTGATGAGTTTAAATTACAAGTTTTAAGCGGGAAAATTAAATCTTAACATCTTTATCGAAATTTTCATTTCACAATGACTAAATATATCTTGTCCGTTGACGGCGGAGGCATAAGAGGCATCATACCAGCCATAATACTAGCAGAAATAGAAAAGAGAGCAAGAAGACCGATAGCTGAAATCTTTGATCTGATGGCAGGCACTTCAACCGGTGGCATTGTTGTTGCTGGATTGTGTAAGAAAGATGAACGGGGAAATCCTCAATACTCTGCAAATGATTTAGTTGAGCTTTACCAGGAGTATGGAGCATATATTTTCAAGTCTTCATTTTTTAGGCGATCAATATTATCTTGGTTTAACTGTGCACAATACCCATACGAAAACATCGAGTTGATATTGGACAAGTATTTTAGTGATGATACTCTACAAAACACTTTAAGTAATTTGCTAATCACAAGTTATGATATTCATAACAACTGTCCATTTTTCTTCAAAAGCTGGAGAGAAGACAGAAATTTTGTCAGACTAAAAGACGCACTCAGAGCCACAACAGCAGCCCCAACATACTTTGCACCTAAGTATTTAGAAGTTAAGCAAGAGAAAAGAGTGTTAGTAGATGGAGGTGTTTTTGCCAATAACCCAGCAGCATATGCGTACGCAAATAGCAAAAAACTTTTCCCTAATGAAGAAATCGTTCTGGTGTCAATTGGCACAGATCGGCTATCTAATCGAATCAAGTACAGAAAATTAGGAAAAATAGCCTGGATAAAGCCTCTATTAAATGTGATGTTTGCATCGAGCCTTGATGTAGTGAATTATCAACTAGGTAATGTAATGGACGACAGATACATCAGGATACAATCACAACTGACAATAGCGTCGGCTGAGATGGATAATATTACATCAAAAAATATTAAATGTCTGCAGCAGGAGGCAAATGCAATGATAGAAGGTAATCAAAAAGTAATCGATAAATTTTGCGATATCGTATCTTAATTTACATAAAAATGCCAAGCAAACTAAAAAAATTATACCACAAAGCAAAGAAAGGTTTAAAAAACATAGTTTCGCCCAAAAAGCATACTAAGGGGCAAGAAGCTAAAATTTCAAACGATAAGCCAAAACCGCTACATGAGCAACCTCTAAAGTTGATGGCACTAGAGCAGAAGACCTCTAAAGTAAAAAAAGATAAAAAAGGAATAAAAGAAAAAATAAAAAGCTTCAAAACGAAACCCGTAGAGAAAGAGCTGAAAAAGGGCAACGTGTTCAAAAAAGGCTTCAAAAAGCTAAAAGGGAAAATAAAAAAATTAAACCCAATAAAGGTTAAGAAAAATAAGATAATCGGGAGCAAGAAGTTAGCATTTTTACTGACATCTGGCACGATTGTGGCAATTTTGCCGATGTTCAATTTAGCTCCTCTTCCAGCATTAGCCATAACTTCGGCATGTGTTTTCAGTATTAACTTCATCGCAGTCAAAACATTGAAGAAATTTATCAAACAACGCAAATTAGCAGCAGAATCTAAAGAAGAGTCAACTCTAGCTGAACCAAACAAGCCGGAAGAAGAAATTCAAGATGTATCGATTCAGCAAGTAGCGGAAAATTCTAAACAAAATTCCAGAGAATAGCTTAGTTTTGTGCCATTTATTACAAATATAAACTAGTTTTAGTATATGCCAAATCCTTAGTTGTTCAGGTGCACAAAATTCCTTATACCTTTGTGTTCAAACAAGTTTCTCCCTTTTTATTTTTAATATTTGGATCTGCTCCTGCTTCTATAAGGAGCTTCTCCAGTGAAGTGTGGCGCATACGATTAACTGTATGTAAGGCAGTATCACCATTATAATTAGGAATATTCACATCTGCTCCTGCTTCTATTAAAGTTTTCATTGTTATAATACCACGACTGTTACCAATACAAAGTACAGCTATATGTAATGGGGTGTAATTATCTCTGCCACGAGCATTTAGATTTGCTCCATTTTTTATCAAGTATTTAAGTATTTCTATTTCAAGGCTATCTCGTGAAACAGGAGGAGACGCAGCTACATGTAAAGGAGTGTCACGACTATAATCAGGAGCATTCACATCCGCTCTCTTTTTTATTAAATATTTCACCATCTCAAGATTACCATGTGCAACAGCCGTATGTAAGGGAGTACGACCATTTATATCTCTTGCGTGAAGATCCCACTTCCATTTTTCTATAAAAATTTTCATTGTAGTAAGATGATTTTTCTCAGCAGAAGCATGTATCATAATCATTGCTTCTCCCTCAAATTCTTCTTCACTAGCCATATTATTTAGCCCTTATATATTTTAGAAGTTATAACAGAAAAAAAATTGTTATGTCAAATCATGAGTTAGCTCTAGGAAGATATTCTATAAACGTTGGATATATTTTCCTTGCTAACTTCTAATGCAGACATATTTTCAGTGTAGCAAATAAAGAAAAGGAGATGGTATGAATAGTTATTGCTTGGTTGGAAGCATGAGAAGATAATACCTTCTCAGAGTGGATAGGTGGCAGATTGAAAATTTTTGTGGGGCCCTTTCTGCTTTTTGCAGTATAGGAAAAAGACCTCGTAAAGGAGATTAATCGCCCCTGCCACCGAAAACCATCGTGCGGCCCATAAAATTTGGTGACCGCGTATAGGAGAATGGACCAACCGGTAATATTCTACTCTGATATTTTATAATATTCAATAAGAGGGAAAATTTATGCGTTATATAGGTGTTGATTTACATACTAATAGTTTTACTGCTTGCTACTTAGAACAGGGAAAACCAGAGTATATTAAAACATTTCGCTTGCAGGATTTAGGTGGTTTCATTAAAAGTCTTCAAGAAACAGATGAAGTAGCCTTAGAGGCAACAGGTAATAGCTGTTTCTTTTATGATGAATTATCACCTTACGTTAAGCGCGTTGTAATGATTGCTCCTTTGCAATTTGAAGTTATTCGTCGTTCTGTAAACAAAACAGACAAGCACGATGCGAGAGCTATTGCTTTTTTTCTAAGTAAAGATATGTTGCCTGAAGCAAAATGCAAAAGCAAACAATGCCAGCAGTTAGCTTCTATTCTTAAAACAAGAGATAAGTTAGTAAAATCGCGGGTATCTTTAATCAACAAAATGCATGGACTTTTTAATTACCATGGAATAAAGATTAAAAAGGAGGTACTCACAACCAAATCTGGATTTGAACGTTCTCTTGGTAAACATGATTGGAGTTACTTGGAAAGGGTTGAGATTGAAGTGATTAGCAGTAATCTGGAAGTCATTCGAGAAAGTCTCAAAAAACTTGAAAAGGAAATTATAGCTTTTGCTAAGCAGCTTCCTGGGTTTAATAATCTCATCAGCATTAAAGGCATTGGTGCAATTTCTGCAGCTATCTTCGTTGCAACAATTGGTGATATTAATGATTTTAGTAACCCAGAAAAACTCACTGCTTATTTTGGAGTTGTACCGCGAGTTTCTCAATCCAATCAACAGTGCACAATTGGAAGAATTACCAAACATGGATCAAAAATAGGACGTACTTCTTTAGTACAGTGTACTTGGATTGCTATACGTTATAGTCCTTACCTGAAAAGTTTTTACGAGCATGTGAAAAAGAAGCGTGGTTCTGCTAAGGCTATTATTGCAACTGCTAGGAAGTTTCTCACAACTATCTTTTATACTCTTAAAAACAACTGGGTTTTTAAAGATTTTACAAAATTTGAATTTTTTACTGGACAGCAATCATAGGAGCAAATAAAGAAAAGGAAATAAATTTTGCTTGTAAAGTCTCCTCTCCGTTACCCTGGAGGTAAGAGTCGCGCCGTTTCTCAAATTATTAATAAATATATTCCAAAAGGGTTACCTATGCTTTGTTCTCCTTTTATAGGCGGAGGATCAATAGAGTTAGCGTTAGCTAGCAGAGGAACAAAAGTTTATGGCTATGACGCCTTTGAACCATTAGTAAAATTTTGGCAGGTGCTTTTAGAAGATGCTTCTTACCTTGCAGAGGTAGTGCGGAAATACCAGAATATGACATCTGCCATGTTCTATAGCCTACAAAAAACATTTTTCACCCTAAGAGATAGAGTTGAAATCGCTGCAGCATTTTTTGCATTAAATCGCTCATCCTTCAGTGGTACAACATTGTCGGGCGGTATGTCTCCAGGACACCCACGTTTTACACTAAGTTCAATAGAAAGATTGGCAAAATTCTCAATTAAAAATCTTACTGTAGATTTAGCTGACTTTAAAAAAAGTATTCCTAAACACGCAAATGATTTCTTATATTGTGATCCTCCTTATTTAATTGATCAAAAACTATACGGAAGAAGAGGTACAGATTTTGACCATGAAGAAACTTTTGTCGACTCGCGATGGATGGGTTTTATCGTATAATGATTGTGAGGAAATACGGGACATGTATACAGAGCATCGTATCATTACACCCAAATGGACGTATGGAATGGGTAACTCTAAAAAATCGAATGAGATTTTAATCTTGAGTAAAGACTATAGCAAGGTTGTATTTTCAGTATCGCGGTCAAAACACACTAAAGAAATTAACGCAAACTAGCAGCAGAATCTAAAGAAGAGTCAACTCTAGCTGAACCAAACAAGCCGGAAGAAGAAATTCAAGATGTGTCTATAAAACCAGTAAGTAAAGAAAATTCAGAGCAAATTTCTAAGGAATAGATTTCTACATTAATATACTACCTTAAATACTTTTCTATTTCTATTTAAATATTATTTACTCAATATAAAAGTAGTAGTAAAACTAGTGGTTTCTTTGTAAAATACTAACTAAACGGGTACGCGAGTTAATAATTTAAAAACGTTTCTCGCTGCATACTCTAATACAAACACACTTTTTGTGGGGTTGCTATGACAGTAGAAAAGATTTTACAAAAGGCTGCAAAGGAAATTTATCACTTCAGACATCCTAGTATTTTTTCTTTATTAGTTCATGCAGCCTTCAAAGAGATTATCAATAGTAGATTTGGTACTAAAATTTTACATTTCTCTGCAAAACGCAATCTTTACAACTTATTTCTATTCTTTGTAAAATATGATGCTAATGTTGATGCAGTAAATAGAAAGGGCAATACAGTACTACACATTGCCTCTCAATATGGATCCACAGCAATAGCAGAGATTATTGTAGTTATGAGCAAAAATGTTAATGCTCAGAATATCGATGGCGACACTTCTTTGCATTATTCAATAAAGTATAAGCACCTTGATGTTATGCAAAAGTTGTTACAATGCGGTGCAGACATCAATTGCCAGAATCGTCTCGGTGAATCTCCTCTTCACATGGCTGTAAAATATGCTGACACAGTAACGTTGGGATTGCTGATCAAAGGGAACGCTTTTCTTGAAATTAAAAATATAGAAGGAAGTACCCCTCTTCACCTTGCAGTTTCATTGAATAAAAAAGATCATGTGGAGCTTTTATTGCAAAATAGAGCAGATATTAACGCAATCGGAAGAGATGGTTGTACTCCGCTACATCTTGCTGTTATGAATGGCAATAAAGAAATTGTGGAATTATTGCTGAGTAAAAAAGCAAATGTTTATCTGAAATATTTTTATAACTCTGAAGAAGGTTATACAGCACTGGAAAACGCTGTAGCAAATCGAAACAAAAAAATTGTAGCATTGTTTCTGCTTCATGGAATCATTTTAGAGTAGTGGAGATGTCTTACGAACAGATCGTTATATACGGTACAATATTAATTATTGCTATTAAAATATTTCTTTTTTTTAGGGGAATATACAAAAACCTCGTCAGAACATTTCATTTGAGAGAGAGTGAAAAGAAAACAGAACAAGAACTTCACCTCGACATCCAGGTTTATAAAGAAAATCTAAAAGTAGTCGATATTGCAAAGCCAGTGGGCAAATGGACACAAATGGTTATACTGAATGATGGGTTGATGCAGCGTTTGGCTCAATTGATAGCGGAAGAAGGCGATGAGAAGGGATACTGGCAGCTATTTGTGAAAGCTCAAGCTTCAACTCAAGGCAAATATAAGGGAAGAGGGCGGTAGCTCCGTTTGGTAGCAAAGGGGAGTGTTAAATAAACCATACGCGTCAAGTTAAGGCCCAATATAGCACCATTTAAACTTGTTTGTTACATTTATTTTTTGGGAAATTTTGATCTAAAATAAGATAATTCTTTTAGAAGAATCTATAAATTACTAGCTTTATTGCTTAATATCTAAAATAATTTTTACCACTTTTCTTTTTCCTTATGCTACTTTCCCTTAACTTGACGCGTATGGTTTATTTAACACTCCCTAGCAAAGTTTCCCATTGTTGTTGGCTTCCTGAATTACATGCGGGAAATCCATGTCATACAACTTGTTTCTCTTTCGCTGCTGAACCCTTTTTATTCTTTATGAACAGTTTTACAACAGCCAACATTTGTGCAGAGCCATTGCTACTGCATTCATTAGAATCAGCACCTTTTTTTTAGTAACGACTTTATTTTACCTAAATCTTTGCTTGAAACAGCCTTGTATAATTCGGGTTCACAAAATAACGTATCGCTCTATAGAGATACCTTTTATAACTCTTATTATTTTCTGTAGTTTTCTCACCTTCACCCTCCTTTAAATTTAAAACATGTAAAATTTTTGTTAAATATACAAATGTCCATAAAGATATACCTTTTCTATAAAAATAAGTTTTATTGATTCTGCTTCTCTTCGCTAATTTTTACTACCTCTGATAAAGATGAACTCAATAAATCCTGTAATCTTTGATCTTCAATTTTTTGACATTCTTTCATTATATTTAATATTTTCATTTCTCCTTCACTATCTTCATCTTCGTAATAATTTTCTTCTGTTGGTCCACAGAATAAAACTCTAGCATTCACTAATGCTTTTTCTGCTTCAGATAGCTTTTTAAATGACATGCAATCTACACCTTGTTCATATCTGTGTATTTGCTGTTGTGATAATCCGATTTTATTCGCTAACTCCAACTGAGTACATCCTCTTACGAACCTCCAATCTTTTGCCATTTGTCCAATTTTGTGCTTTATAGACTTTGTACCTATTATACTCTTGCCAATTTGAATTTCCCCTGACAAAAGTTTTACTAATACACAAAATGCACTGCGAAATTCTTGGTCCTTAATTTTTTTTAAATTTTGCAGTATACTCAGCATCTTTTCTTCCTTGTAACTAACATAACCTGTTGTAGGAAATATATCTTTAAAACTAGCCGATAATACTTTTAGCATCTTTTCTGCATTTTCAGGTGAAACAGCATCTATCCTTTGTTCATATCTTCGTATTTGTGACGTTGATATACCAGTTTCCTTTGCTAACTTCGCTTGAGAATATCCCCTTAATAACCTCAACTCTTTTATCTTTTGAACTACTTGGTAGCTTAAAGAGTCGATAGCAATTTTCTCTCTGGTAGTGGTCATTTTTTGCACAATTGCAGAACAAACATATAATACAGTATTATTGAGTTTGATTAAAGTTTTACTACTTCTGCCAAAATAATAGGCATAAACTTCAGGAAATTGATATCTCACAATGTAGCTAAGGCTAGAAGCGAGCAGAAATCTCTACTAATTAAATATTTTTCTATTTCTATTTAAATATTGTATATTAAATATAAAAACAGTAGCAAAGCTAGTGGCTTCTTTGTAGAATACCAGCTAAACGAATACAATGGTCAATAATTTATTTACAATTGACGCTGTATACTGAAACAGTGGTTGAGGTAAGTTACTATGAGTGAAAATGCATTACAAGAAGAAATAAAGCGTCACAACGAGTTGTACTATCGGGAAAATATATCAGAAATAACCGATGCAGAGTACGATGAACTGGTAAAAAAAGTAGATATTCAAACCGTTGGTACTGCACCTGATAGAAGATTTTTAGAGGTGGAACATATTGTACCAATGCTCTCGTTGGACAAGGCTCATGGACGAGATGAAGTTGAAGAGTTTCTTGCTAGGGTTAAAAAACTTCTGAATATGCATGAGTTGGAAATCATATGTGAACCAAAAATTGATGGCTTATCGTTTTCTGCGATTTATGAGGATGGTGTATTTATTAAGGGTTCGACTCGTGGAGACGGTTACCATGGTGAGGATGTTACACAAAATGCCGCAACTATAGGAGGATTGCCTAAAGTTTTACCCGATGTAAAGGGCAGATTGGAAGTTAGGGGCGAGGTATATATAAGAAATGATGATTTTTTAAAATTAAATAAGGATAACCAATTTTCAAATCCACGCAATACGGCATCCGGTTCACTAAGACAATTGGACCCAGAAGTTACCGCCAGTAGACCACTCAGGTACTTTGCCTATTCTTTGATTAGTGGTGGAACAGAAAAGACCCAGCTTGAAGTATTAGATAGGCTGAAGGAACTTGGATTCTGTGTAAATGAACATCAATGCTTAGCAAAAAATGTGGACGAAATGCTGGGGTTTTATAACAGAATCTATAATGACCGTTATAGTTTAGGCTATGATATTGACGGAGTTATCTTGAAGGTAAATAATTTAACATTACAAAGTCGTCTTGGGAATACCAACAAGGCTCCAAAATGGGCGATAGCACACAAGTTTCCAGCAGCTCATGCAAAAACTAAGATAGTTAAAATATTAATACAAGTAGGCAAAACGGGTAAATTGAATCCGGTTGCTGAATTAGTTGAGATAAATATAGGAGGGGTAATCGTTAGCAGGGTAAATCTGTATAATAAAGATGAAATTGAAAGCAAAGACATCAGAGAGGGCGATATTGTAGTAGTAGCACGAGCAGGCGACGTCATTCCAAAGATTGTAGAAGTGGACAAAAATGCTCGTTCTCCGAATGCACCAAAGTTTATATTTCCGAATACCTGTCCAGAATGTGAAAGTGAAGTACAGATTGAAGGAGCAGCAATAAGATGTTCAGGGGTTACCTGTAAAGCTCAAATCATAGAAAGGTTAAAATATTTTGTTTCCAATGATGCTTTTGACATTACCGGCTTTGGTGATAAGCAAATAGAGTTCTTTTATGACCTTGGTTTGATAAGGAAAATATCTGACATTTTTGCTCTCGAAGAAAAACTAAAAAATTTTAACTTAAGCGAGCTAAATGGATGGGGAAAAAAAGCAATATCTAATTTACTCAAATCCATTAACAGCAGAAGAGTTGTGAGTTTGGATAAATTTATATGTTCTCTAGGGATTCGATACGTCGGACCACACGTAGCAAAATTACTAGCAAAACATTATGGCTCATATGAAAATTGGTATTCTGCTGATGAAGAAGAATTAATGAACATAATAGGTGTAGGAGAAAAGATTATAGATTCATTAATATCTTTCTTCTCTGAAAAGGATAATGTTGAAATGGTAAAGAATCTCGCCTCTCAACTAAAGATTGAGCCTGTTAGTGCTAATGTGAGTAATTCTCCTCTTAGCGGCAAAACAGTGGTCATCACAGGAGAATTATCAGGAATGAAAAGAAAGGAAGCGCAAGCAGAGGCAGAATCTTTAGGAGGAATTGTGAGTTCAAGTGTATCAGATAAAACGGACTTCTTGGTTGTCGGCGAAAAACCTGGGTCAAAGTATCACAAAGCTGTGGAACTAGGTGTTAAAATTTTAACCGAGGAGGAATGGAATAAACTAATCCTGGGAAAAGAATAAGCCCTTCTCGATCAATTCTTGTATCTACTTTGCCTTTTTAAAAATGGCACCTACGAATTTATTTGTTAGGTCCTTTTGGGTATATCCTCGCTTTAACCTACAGCTTCTTACTTTTTGTGCTATTTCACACCTTGTAGTACACTTTGTGTTATTGTTAGCTTTTTTTGAAACCATACTTTATTTACAAAAACAACTACACATATTGTATCATAAAATTTTACCAAAGTCTATTATTTTTTTCCACGTATCCATAAGCTCTATATGAAATTCTTGCTATGGATGCCTATTTGGGGTTTCAAGTTCCTCTGCAGTTAAGTCAGATGCTCGTGAGATAATATTGATAGAAACGCCTAATTTAAGTAGACTTTTTGCAACCTTGATTTTCTCTGCTTTTTTAACCTTTTCTTTGCTAGTCTTCATACCTTCAGATAAGGATTTGACTACCGTATTCAATACATCCCGAGATTCTTGATCCTCAATTTTTTTGCATTCATCTATGAACCTCAATAGCTCATTTTCATATTCTGTTAGTCCAAGAAATAGAACTTTAATGTTAACTAATAATACCTTTGCTATCTTATCTAATATTTCAATTGGAATGTCGGTGTATCCTTGTTCATAGTCATGTATTTCCTTAAGTGTTGAACCGATTTTATTTGCTAGGTCTTCCTGAGTGTATCTCCGTATTAACCTCTGCTCTTTCATCCTTTTCCCTACTTTGTAGAGTATAGAACTAGTACAAACTTCTTTTTCTGTATCATCATATTCGTAACTAGACAAGCGAGTCGCTTGAGAAATCATATCAACTGAAACTCCTTCTTTAACTAGATTCTTTGCTACTTCTATTCTCGCTTCTTCTTGACTAATTTTTTCGCTAACATATACAAATCTTACTAATGGATAAAGCTTCTTGCGTAATTCCTGGTCCTTAATTTCTATATGTATTTTTGTTAGATAGACTATTTCTTCATCCTCATCTTCATACCAACTGTTTTCCTTCAGTTCTGTTGGTCCTGGAAGTAGATCTATAATACTAACTGATAATGCTCCTGCTATTATACATGATTCTTTGACTGTAATAGGCTTGCACCCTAGTTCAAAGCTATGTATTTCCTGATATGTTAAACCAATTTTGCTTGAGTATATCCTTGTATTATCCTACAACCTTCTATTTTTTGCCCCACCTCGTAGTTTATTGAGCCAATATGCTCTAGGTTATCGTAGATAAAGTCGCTTTTTCTTATGGAAGGAAACATATATTATTTATAGAAACAAACATATAACTTATCATAAGATTTTATCAAAATCCAGCCCCTATAAGATATTTTATTGCAAAAACTACACAACTTTATTAATAGATAAACCTGTTGTTTGCGAGATAATATCAACAGAAATTCCTTCTTTAACTAGACTCTTTGCAACTTCGATCTTCTTTGCTTCTCTAACCTTTTCCCTACAAACACGTATGCCTTCAAATAAAGATTTGATTAGCACATCGCGTAACTCCTGGCTCTCAATCTTTTTGTATTCTTCTATTAAACTTGATAGCTCTGTCTCATCTTCATTTTCTGTTGTTTCGGGAAGAGGTTGTCCACAAACCAAGGAATACGTAGTATATAAAGAAAGAATATTGAGGTAAGAGATGAGGAAAAAATATCCAACAG
>NZ_LYUY01000173.1:0-832 GCF_001675785.1 Wolbachia endosymbiont of Nomada ferruginata | reverse complement strand
ATTATTCAGGGGTAAAAATAGAAAAAGATGGACCAGTGTTATCATTTGGAAGAGTAAATTTTTTCAGGTCTAGTGGTCCAGTTATTAGGATTATAGAAAACTATCTACGCGATCATTATGAACGAGCTTTAAGCAATGATATATATCGCCTAGATGTAGCAATCCTTGGAGAAACCGAGCCTCACACAAAGAATTATAACAGTATTTATGAAAGAAATCATTTGTGGTACAACTTAAAAGCACTATATCCATTACCACAGAGTTTATTACCATCGATTAAATTTGCAAAAGCGCAGATAGTATTATCAGACAGTTGGGATTTAGGAGACATAAATACGTGCTTTCCAGTTAGTAGCGTAGAAGAAAGAGGAAATAAATTTGTATTGGGAAGCGATAAACTTTCAGGGCAATATTGGAATTTAAAACACAAGCCAATTTTAGAAAGATTTAGCGTTACTCACAACTATAAAGTAGAAAATTATACAGATCAGAAGGTCAGAAAATATGTTTTAGCAGAACACAACGTTTACTATAAAAATGATTTGGATTCAGAGCAAAAAGACTCAATACACGAATTAGAAAAGCACATTTTAGTATTTTACCCGGGAGTACTGAAGTGGCATGAACATCGACATTTGCACAGAAGTTGGAAAGATAGTCGAATAATATCTCTAATAAGTTAAGTACTTATATTTAGATACTCATATATTATATTAATAATAGGTAAAAGTGTATGAAATAAAAAGAAAAAGACTTGCTTTCTCATGCTAAAAAGGACATGACTTGAATAGCAGCAGGTAAATATAAGAAATTTGTCTGGCGCTAGAAAAGC
>NZ_LYUY01000220.1:0-269 GCF_001675785.1 Wolbachia endosymbiont of Nomada ferruginata | reverse complement strand
GTTTTATTTCTGATTTTAATTCATAACCAGCATGATCTGAAGCAATTGATATTACATCTAACATATAAGAAATAAGGACATTTTATATGGGTTTGAACTTTCTGTCAAGTCATTCAATGCTTCTGATCTTTTGGGAGTTCTAAAGCTATAGCTAAGGTTTTCCTACGTCATACCGCAATTCATTCCACAACTGTACGAACGTTGCGATTTGAGTCCACCAAGGAAGGGCCAGTGCCCAGACACTGGGATCCAGAAAACTTAATTTTAAA
>NZ_LYUY01000024.1:0-13540 GCF_001675785.1 Wolbachia endosymbiont of Nomada ferruginata | reverse complement strand
CCAGATACGTGAGTTTTTTTGTCATTTAATCTGTACAGAGAAGATAAATAAATAGCTTCAGTGTTTATGATAAGGGGGCTGGCGGAGTTTGTCAAGTGGTTTTTTAGCCACGTTTCCCTGTTATAATGTTCGTTTACTTGACCTAAGATCCAGGAGTATTTAAACTGAACCCTACATAGTACTAAAAATGATAGGAAATCTAAGCGGAATAGTTGATGAAGTGCGTGGTGATCACATAATCCTGAATGTAAATGATGTTGGCTATATGGTGTATCTTTCAGCCAAAACTCTAAATGCATGTTCCATCGGAAGTAGAATCAAATTACTTATCGAAACCTATGCAAATAACAGAGAAAACACTACTCAGCTATATGGTTTTATAAGCAAAGAAGAACAACAGTGCTTGAGGTTGCTAGTTAAAGTAAGCGGTGTTAGCTATAAAACTGCAATGTCAATTTTGAGTAAATTAACTCCAGAACAGCTATTTTTGGCAATTATGAATGAAGATAAAGTAACACTCAAGATGAGTGGACTTGGCCTGAAACTCATAAATCGAATCATCACTGAATTAAGTGGCAAAGTGAGTAAACTAGAAATAAATAACAATAATTTTCATCCAATCAATGAAGATGCACTTTCAGCATTGATCAATCTTGGGTATGAAAAAATGAAAGCTTATGATACGATAAAAAAAATACAAGACAAATCGTCAAACCTGGACACTAAGGATATTATTCGCATGGCGCTTAAAACACTATGAAATCAATATCGTGCGATAAAGAATATACTGAAGATGTGCGCAATATCAACATCAGGCCTGAGCAACTTGATGATTTTGTCGGGCAAAAAGACTTAATACAAAATTTAAAAGTGTTTATAAACGCTGCACAGACGAGAACTGAAGCCTTAGATCACGTCTTATTGTACGGTCCTCCAGGGCTTGGCAAAACAACTTTAG
The DNA here is from genome assembly GCF_001675785.1 of Wolbachia endosymbiont of Nomada ferruginata. Taxonomy (NCBI): domain Bacteria; kingdom Pseudomonadati; phylum Pseudomonadota; class Alphaproteobacteria; order Rickettsiales; family Anaplasmataceae; genus Wolbachia; species Wolbachia endosymbiont of Nomada ferruginata. Next base: position 12,582 of record NZ_LYUY01000024.1, on the reverse strand, counting down.
CACAAATTGTTTCTAAAGAATTAAGAGTTAGCTTTCGCGCAACTTCTGGTCCTTTACTTAGTAAAGCTGGGGACTTGGCTGCAGTGCTTACCACTTTAAATGCAAAAGATGTTCTATTTATCGACGAAATTCATAGATTAAATCGCAGCATCGAAGAAGTTTTATATACTGCTATGGAAGATTTTTGCTTGGACATATTAGTAGGTGAAGGTCCATCTACTCGCACTTTAAGGATAGATCTACCACCATTTACGCTAATTGGAGCAACTACACGGCTTGGATTACTTTCTGCGCCACTCAGAGATCGTTTTGGCATTCCTTTGCATCTTGAGTTTTATTCTTTTGAGGAGCTAGTCGATATTATAAAAAGAGGCGCAAGAGTTCTTTCTGCTGAAATTGAAGAGGGTGCTGCACGGGAAATTGCCTGCCGTGCGCGCGGTACTCCAAGAATTGCTTTGAGGTTACTCAGAAGGATAAGGGATTTTGTTGAAGTGAAAGATGATAAAAAAATCACTTATGAAGTCGCTGATTCTGTATTGCTAAAATTGGGTGTAGATAAAATGGGACTCAATAAACTTGATGTGCATTATCTAAGATTTTTATTCAACACCTCAGGACCTGTTGGAATTGACACTATATCTATTGCGCTATCTGAAGATGCCGGCAATATCGAAGAAACAGTGGAACCTTATTTAATCAAAATTAGTTTTGTAAAGCGCACACCAAGAGGACGCGTTCTAACCGACCAAGCAAGGGAGTATTTGAGCTTCCAATATTAAACACCATAATTAAATATTGGCTAATTGAGATAATGCTCGTATGTTGACATTTGTGTGTTAATAATAATGGAGGCATATATGTTAAATAGTACTGAAACTGTAATTCAAATTAAAACTTCTCCATTTCGTACTCGCTAGTTATGCTATTCTAACTAATTAAGCTACGGTTTGGGTAATAGGAAAAAACTGGATTCCAGCGTCACGCGCTACCCTATGGGTGCTGCTCGCGTATATTCTCTCTTTCACCATCTCAGTGTTTCTTTCTTATTATGCCAGTACCATTTTCTTGTCATTCAAGTAGCTACCCTTCTTGTCATCCCAGTGCTTGACACTGGGATCCAGAAATTCTTAAACTGAATTCTATATAGAACCTCAGAACAAAAATAAAAAATGGGTAGCACAATACTACCAAGAAATTTCTACGAGCGGCCGACCTTAACTGTAGCTGGAGAGTTATTGGGAAAAGTCCTCAAATTTTCTAACTTTAGTGGAATAATAACCGAAGTTGAAGCCTATATAGGAATGAGTGACCCAGCTTGTCATGCAGCTAAGGGTTATACTAACCGAACCTCAGTAATGTTTGGTATGCCGGGGTTTTCATATGTGTACTTTATATATGGAATGTATTACTGTTTAAATATTGTAACAGAAGCAGAAGGGTTCCCAGCAGCAGTGTTAATACGGGGATTAAAGCTCATTGAACCGCTTGAGGCAAATTTAGGTGGGCCAGGAATATTGTGTAAAAGATTAAATATTACAAAAGAACATAACAAACAGGACCTTACTATAAGCCACGAATTTTGTGTTTATGAATCTTACCTCAAACCAGATTATATTTGCACCCCGAGAATCGGAATTAGTAAAGGCCAAGAGAAATTTTGGCGGTTTAAGATTTTCTAAACTTAAGACCTTGCGTAGACTATTTGCCAATCGGATAATCACCAGTGAAACAAGCATCACAATATTGTGGTGTAGCATTGTTACGCACTTCTCCTTTAACAGCCTGATATAATCCATCAATACTCAAGAAGGCTAGGCTATCTACTCCTATAACTTCCTTAATTTCCTCTACAGATTTATTTGCAGCAATTAAATCTTTGCACTCTGGCGTATCTATTCCATAAAAACAAGAATGCTTAATTGGTGGGCTTGAAATTTTGAGGTGAATTTCTTTTACTCCTGCATCCTTTAACATAACTATTATATTTGTTAACGTACTACCACGCACTATACTATCATCTATTAAAATTATGTTTTTACCCTTCAAAGTGTGCCTATTAGCATTGAATTTTAATTTTATTCTAACTTTACGTACTTCAGCGGTTGGTTGTATAAAAGTTCTTCCTATGTAATGATTACGAATTATTCCCAGTTCCATAGGTAACCCTGAATGCTTTGCATATCCAATAGCTGCAGGTATTCCAGAATCAGGTATTGGTACAACCATATCCATATTGTTTTTTGGTGGGCTCTCTTCTGCAAGTATTCTTCCTATTTCTTTTCTTATATCATATATGGACCTATTCTCCATTATGCTGTCTGGTCTTGAAAAATAAACGTATTCAAAAATACAAAAACTTGATTTTTGCTGTGGGAAAGGAAATGCTGAAGCTAGATTACCATTTCGATCAATGGTGACTAACTCACCTGGTTCTATTTCTCTAACAAACTCTGCATTTACTATATCAAGAGCACAAGTTTCAGATGCAAGAACATAAGAACCGTTTAACTTCCCTAAAACAAGAGGCCTGATTCCAGACGGATCACGTACTCCAATAACTACTTCTTGATTGATTGCCACAAAAGAATAAGCACCTTGTATTTGCTTTAATGCATATATAAAACTCTCTAAGAAGCTATCTTTTTCACCGCTTGCTGTCAGATGCACTACTACTTCTGTATCAATATCTGACTGAAAAACGCACTCTTGTTTAATTAATTGTTCGCGTATTGGAGAAATATTAATTAAATTACCATTATGTGCTATGGCAAAATCCCCAAATTTGCCACTTTTGCCAAGCATGGGCTGCACTCCAAACTTATTACCACTTGTTGAGTATCGAACGTGACCTATTGCACAATCTCCAGGTAAGGATTTCTTTATTTCATCTATATCATCAAATATGCTGCTCACTTGACCTTGAAAGTGATAAGAGTGCAGCTTATCGTTGTTACTGGTTACTACACCAAAAGACTCTTGACCTCTATGCTGCAAAGCGTGGAGAGCAAGTATAGAGTTAAAAGCAGCACTTTGGTTGCAACTTATGCCAAATACCCCACACTCCTCACGCATTTCATCTAGCATAAAAACTATTAAGTAAAGTTTAATTTTACTTTAGCATAGGTAAAATACAAGCATTTTGTTGTTCATCTGCTTTTATTGCTAGCAATAGCCCTATACATATTAAGCTTGCAGCAGTTGTACTTCCTCCATAGGACAGAAATGGCAATGGGTCGCCTATTACAGGTAAGAGGCCCATTGTCATTCCGATGTTTATAAAGAAATGAGCACTAAAAAAGGCAAAAATGCCGATAGATACCGACTTAGAAAAATAATTTTTTGACCTATAAGCAATAGAGAGCATTATAGCAAGCAATGTAGTATAGAGTAAAATTAAAGCCATGCTACCTAAAAATCCCCATTCCTCACTCAGCACTGCAAAAGCAAAATCTGTACGTTTCTCCGGCAAAAATCCAAGTTGAGTTTGACTTCCGTTAACAAAGCCCCTACCAAGCAAACCTCCTGAACCAATAGCTATTTGAGATTGCTGCGCATTATAACCTATTCCAAGTGGATCCACTGATGAATCCAAAAATGACAATATCCTTTGCTTGTGATAAGGACGTAAAAAAGGCCAAATAGCTGGTACTGCAAAAATGCCAAGCGTTCCACATATTATCGAATGAGATCTTTTTATTATTGCTGTGAATATAATTGACATCCCTATAAATAACATTATCATAGCTGTGCCTAAATTAGGTTGCTTTAACACCAAGAACACGGGTAAGAAAATAATTATAAGTGCCTTAAGCAATCTTTTAAATTCCATCATTTTATACATACTCTGCTTATCAAAATAGCGAGCAAGCGCAAGTATTAAGCCTACTTTTGCAAATTCTGATGGTTGCAAACTAATTGATCCAATTCTTATCCACCTTGTTGCACCCATTATGTGTGAGCCAAAAAAATTTACTGCTAATAGTGAAATCGCTGCTGCTGTATAAAAAAAGTAGGCGTACTTCAAATAAAAATCTAGCTCTATGAATGACATAGCTATAGCGAGTAGGAAAAAGAAGGAAAATATGACCAGTTGGTGAATCGCAAATGGCACCCACTTTCCTCCAGCAGAAGAGTATTGAACAACAATGCCAACGCAAAACAGCGCTATCACGTTAATGACTAATAACCAATGAATCTTCTTCAGCCTACCCACAATAAAGACCTTATAACCTTAAAGTACAGTAAAATATGAAACAAAGATAAAAATCAAAAAACCAACTTCTCAACTACTAACCGAATTGGAGTGCTATATATTCCAGTTACTACTGTTAAAGCTGCCATAAACAATAGACAGAAAAGCATAGGAAATGGCACATCATTAATTTTGCCTAGTGTCATTCTAGTGCGTGACGTTGCATCATTTTCAAAATACATTTTCTCTACCATCTTCCACATGTATATTAGTGCAAGAAAAGAACCGGCAGCAAAAGCTATCAGGGAAATCCACGCGCGAGATTCGATAATTGCTTTCATTATATACCACTTGCTTACAAAGCCATTTGTTAAAGGCACACCGATTAATGCTAAACTGAGTAGAGTGAACGCAAGTGCTGTATAAGGCATTGATTTCTTGAGTCCCGATAAATTCTCTATTTTTGTTGTATCAAATTTGTAAGAAATACATCCTGCAGCCATAAATAAAGATGTTTTTATTATGCTGTGGTTTACTATGTGAAGAATTGCTGCAAATACACCTGTTTTTGAGTTAAAACTCAGTGCTAAAATTATATAACCAATTTGGCTAATACTAGAGTGAGCAAGCAGTCTTTTTATGTCTTTTGCGGTTATTGCAAATATCGACCCAAATACAATAGCGCAAAGTGCGAGGATAATTATCACATTGTCCAGTAGCGGCTTAAACAAGAAAAAATTTTGATGAAAAACAGTATAAAAGATTCTGATGAAAACATATATCATCACTTTTGTCACTGTGCCTGAAAAGAATATGCTAATGAAACTTGGCGCCTCACTATATGCATTAACCAGCCACCTGCTTAATGGAAACAGTGCCATTTTGATTGAGAGACCAACAAAAATGAACAACGTGCCAAGTTTTATGATGTTGTTATCGTATAATGGAACTATTCTTTCAGCCATGTCAGACATATTGAGCGTTCCAGTCATTGAATACAAGAGCCCGATGCCAAATAAATAAAATGTTGCACCTATTGTTCCACTAATTAGATATTCAAATGCTGCAACCAAGGCTTTTTTATCCCTTCCCATTGAAACTAATACATAAGAAGAAAGAGATGAAATTTCCAAGAAAACGTAAAGGTTAAATATGTCGTTTGTTACTAGAATCCCGAGCAGTCCGCTTAAGCACAGTAGAAATAGAGAGTAAAAACCAGTGATTTTGTTTTTGCTAATCTCTTTTTCGTTAATATAAAAGCTATAAAGCACACTAATCAGCGCTATAAAATTCACTAGGGTTAGAATTAAGGAATTTAACACGTCGATTCTTAACTCTATTCCATACGGAGGAGCCCAATTTCCAAGGTGATAAGTTATAATTTCACCTTTATATGTTTTAATGAGTAGTATTGATGAAATGATAAGAGTGATTGTTGTTGCAATAAAAGAAATAAACCAAGATACCTTGTGTTTCTTGGCAAGAAAGCAAAACATTGATGCAATTATTGGGATAATAACTTGTAAGATTGGTAATTGCATTAAATTGTTGTTAATATATCGTTAAAGTATTAGTATATATAATACTTTTTGTTTTAATACCCTTATGTTATCTAAAATTTGTAATGCAATAAAACGCCTATTACGAAGAGAAGATAAATTTGTAGGAAGAGATGAAAATGGAAATTCTTACTATGAATCAAGTAAAGGAAAAAGGTGGGTTATGTATAGCAGTGTTTCTGAGCCTACAACAGTGCCTCCGGAATGGCATATATGGCTTCACTATACTGATAATGTAGTACCAGTTAATAATAAAAAAAGAAAAGTAAAACATACTCCTAATTTAACGGGTACAAAAGATGCATACTATCCAAACCAAAAAGTGAAAAATTACTATAAAAGCTGGAGTCCTGATAACTAAAGATGCGAAGGTCAAATATACTTGAAATAACCGCTGGATTATTTGTATTAATTTTTACTATTTTTCTGATTTTCTTTGCTATTGATAAGCTATCTTACATAAAGAAAAACTATAAGGACTGCTATAAAATATATGGTCTTTTTGCTAACGCTAACGGTATAGGAGTTGGTGATAGTGTCAAGATCTCTGGTGTAGATATTGGAAGCATAACTGGTGTATCACTTGACAAAGCTACCTACGTAGCACGAATCGATATGTGTATAAGCAAAGACATAAAATTGCCAATTGATAGTTCAGCTCTGATCACTAGCAGTGGAGTTGTTGGCAGTAAATTTGTTAATATATCACCTGGATCAGATATTAAACTACTCTTGCATGGTGGCAAAATAGAGTATACTCAAGCTGAAGCAAATATGGGTGGAATAATGGACAGAATTCTTGGTATGTTTACAAAGTGAAAATGGCAGGATTCCAAGTATATCCGTTCAGGTAAAGCCTCCTGTAGTTCTAAAGTATTTAAGGAGTTTGCCTTATTTCTTGCCTTTTCTACCGCTTGCTTTGGGGTTTATAGTATAGAAAGTGCCTTAACAGTTGCAGTGCATGTCTATTAATGATAAAATGAAGATTAATTCATTTTGATATTATGATTGGTTTACTGTTTGCCGTACTATTGTTCCTCTGTGGTAGTGATGCACTTGCAAAACAGGAGCCACGTTCAATAGCTGGAGATAATCACATAAAGGTAATAAATTATAACCCACAGGCTATACATAAGTATACGGGTTTTTATGGTTATCAGTCCAGTATATTGTTTGAACCAGGGGAGGTAATACAAAACCTTTCAATGGGTGATTCAACTGGTTGGCAACTCCTTCCTCAAGGTAACAGATTGTTTATTAAGCCTATAGATGATATTGCCGATACCAACGCAACTATAATTACCAATAAAAGAGTTTATTACTTTGAACTTCATGCTGAAGAAGCAACTGGACTAGATGATCCAAGATTAGCATATGAAGTAAGGTTTCTTTATCCACTATTTAGCAGTGATGAGATTTACACAACAAATAACGGTGATATCCTCGAACAAGCTAGTCATACCATTATTCCTGATATAAACGATATTGAAGTTGTAAAGAAGGGTTTAAATTTTAATTATTCCATCTCGCACGTTAAAGGCAGTCAGTCAATAATACCAATCAAGGTTTTTGATGATGGAAAATTTACATATCTACAATTCAATAAAATAAACTCTGATTTCCCGGCAGTTTTTATGGTTGATTCTGCAGGATATGAGTCTTTAGTAAATTTCCGTACAGTTGACAACTATCTGATAATCGAAAGGGTAAGTTCAGTGTTTACCTTAAGGAATGGATCGAGTACAGTTTGCCTATTTAATGAAAACATGCCTTTCAAAAAAGGTAAGTGATTACTATCTAAAGGCTATAATGCCCGAGATATGGTTGCAAAGTTTTTTCTATGATGTTCTGTAATTCCATAAAGGCCAATAGCGTTAAGGTGCTCTTTTGTCCCATATCCTTTATTTTTATACCAATTATATTCAGGATGCTTATTGTGCAATTCTTGCATAAGCCGATCTCTCGTAACTTTTGCAACGATTGAAGCTGCTGCAATTGATGTACTCAAATTATCACCATTTACTATGGATTTCACTTGCCATTTCACTTCAGGTGGTTGATTACCATCAACTAGCACATAATCTAACTCTAGGTCCAAGTCTATCAACGCACGTTTCATTGAAAGTTTTGTTGCTTGCAAGATATTGTATGAATTTATTTCTTCTACGCTTGCCATTCCTATACCAAATTTTGCAACGGATATTATTTTTTCATATAGGACTTGCCTACATTGAGGAGTCAACTTTTTCGAGTCGTTGATTCCATCAATAATTGTATTTCTATCAATAAACACTACGGCTGCGGATATTACTGGACCAGCTAGCGGACCTCTTCCAACTTCATCCACTCCTGCTATCACTCCTGATAATTTATTTTCTAATGTAAAGTCTGGGTATTTCATAGGTTTTTATAATAAGAAAGTTATAGTAAAAACTGAACAGATAATAGAAATTATCCAAAATTTCATAACGATTGCATTTTCTGACCATCCCTTCTTCTCAAAGTGATGATGTATTGGTGCCATAAGAAAAACTCTTTTTCCTTCTCCATATTTAAACTTTGTATATTTAAAATATGATATCTGAATAATAACAGATAGAGTCTCTATTACAAAGATTATTCCAATAATAGCAAAAAGCATTTCTCTTTTAATTAGGACACTAGTTAACCCTAAAGCCGCACCTACCGACAAGCTACCAACATCACCCATAAATATTTTTGCTGGATGTGTGTTAAACCACAAGAAACTTAGAATAGCTCCTATAAATGCAATGCAGAATAAAGTAATATTCATATCTGCCTGAGTTATATATGCAATTAGCCCCAAAAAAGCAAAGGAAGTGATAACTTGAGTTGCAGCAAGGCCATCCAAACCATCTGTGAGATTCACAGCATTAGAAGAGCCGACAATTACAAACGCAGCAAACGGAACATATAGATAGCCAAAATCTATTATTACTCCTTTAAATAGGGACGTTTTTGTAAAACCTTCAGCAGAGTATAGCTTAAGTATAAACACACCAACCAGAGCAACAATAAACTGAATAAGTATTTTGGTTTTTGCACTTAAACCTCGATAGTGATTTGTCTTCAATTTTAAATAATCATCAATAAATCCAAGTAGAGCAAAAAATAGAGTTATCAATATCAGCAGCAAAATTTCTGGTGTTAACTGAGCCCAGAGTAAAATTGGTAATAAAGAAGAAATCAGTATTATTATTCCGCCCATAGGTGGTACATTCTTTTTTGTTATTAAATGACTTTCTGGTCCACATGATCTAATTGGTTGCCCATCTTTGCTTATTTTTTTTAGAAGCTTTATAAAATAGGGAAAAAGAATAAACCCAAAAACAAATGAGGTAAAAAATACTTTTGTAGCTAAGATCATCTGCTTACTTAAATTGACTAAGTGTCATACCACCTATAGCTAATAAAGTCAACTTCTGTCATCCTATAGCCTGACCCACAACTGTACGAACATTGTGATTTGGGCCCATCAGTAGGGTGTCATCCCAGTCTGGAATCCACAACTGTACGAACGTTGTAGTTTGGACCACCAGTGGGGTGTCATCCCAGTGCCCAGACACTGGTTCTATGCAACTTAATTAAAAACGTTTGTTTTAGTGTAAGACAATTACCTTTAGCTTATCAGCTCAGTTATAAGCAAAATTTCTGGATTCCAGACTGGAATGACACCATTTGCTGTGCAATTTACCTTCAAAAATGAATGTTCGTACAGTTGTGAACCTGTGGCAGGTATTACATAAGAGCATTTCCCTCTTCTAAATTAAAACGCACTTTTGCCTCCTTTGCAGTCTATACTTTAGATGTATTTAATTTACAAATACTAATTACTTATTAATAATGGTGATATGTAAATATAGTTATAAAATAATTGTTACACTTGAATTCCTTCCTGGTTTCTGTTGTTATCAGAACATTTAAAACACTTTAAGAAAGCTGCTTAGTTAAATTAACTTAGACAAGTAAATAGCAGTTTTGCAGCCTGTTTTTATGAATGATGATAAAATGTTGTAGCCAAATGCGCTTTCAGCATTGTGCTGAATTGCAATATCTTTGTGCTCTAACTCCTCGTCGCGAAATTTACTTATAGTTTCTCTTAATTCCCCATCTTCTAAATGTGAAACTTGCTCTTTGTAGTGCTCCCCGATAACTTCTTCAACTGCAGCAGTGCAAGCCATAGCAGCTTTTTTGCCCATAATGGCAGTTGCAACGCCAAGCGACACTCCTAAAACACGCCAAACAGGCAACAAAACAGTAGGACGAACTTTTTGCTCTTTGATTTTCTCATTAAAATAGTGAAAATGCTTTTTTTCCTGCTCTTCCATTTCAATTATTTCATTGATTATAGAAGATTTCTTAAGAATAAATTTTTGACCAGAATAAATGCAAATAGCTCCATATTCTCCAGCGTGATCTACTCTAATTGCCTGTTGCAAGAACTGATTGTTGCTGTACCTTAAATTATTTAGATTTCTTTCTTTCTCCACAATACACCTTACCTGATACAAACAGAGCTACTATGAGATAAATTAGATTCCATGTTGCTAAGGAAACACCTAGAACGTAATGAGGTCTGTCACAAGATGGAGAGTAATTAGGATTTAGTAGATTATTTCTGAGCTCTTCTATACTAACGTTACCACTTGCTTGCTCTGTACAACCTAAAACATCATGAAATAAGTGGAGTTCAAGACCTACATGATAAAAAGATATTACTGCACCTATGAGGTAGCTGCAAAACATTGCATAGATTAGAATTTTGTTGTCTTTAAGCATGCACGCTACTGCAAGTAATCCGGCGATATAGTAAACTATTCGCTCGTATGTACATAACTTGCATGGCAGCATGTTGAAAAAATATTCTAGCACATATGCAAAAATTAGAGCAGCGGCACTCGACAGCAGAAAGATTGCAGGAATTCTGGAATTATTACACATAACTTTAAGTAAATTATCCCTGAAAGTATAAAGCAGAGTATTCATTTTACATAGGGATTTTTATTTTTTTTCAAAAGCAATCTAACTGGCACACCGTCTGCAAAGAAATTTTTTCTGAGATCGTTAATTAAATAGCGTTTGTAACTTTCATCAACACTTTCAGGTATGTTACATATCAAAGAAAAAGCTGGAGGTTTAGTACCAATTTGAGCGATATACTTCATTTTAACTGCTTTGCCTTTTACAAGAGGGTGAGAATGTTTTCCTACAGCATCTATGAGCCACTTATTCAGTTTTGCAGTGCTGATCTTCTTGTTCAAGGATTCACTCACTTCAAGACACTTATCTATCACATCACCGCAGCGCATGCCTTTCAACGCAGAAACTGTTATAGTTGGCACTTCCAAGAATAACCGAGTCACTTCCTGTTGTTTGACAAATTTTATTAACTTACTTCTGTCATCCTTACCTATTAAATCCCACTTATTTAAAACAACAATAATCCCTTTCCCTCCCTTAATTGCAGCTTCACCAATTGATAAATCCTGTTGCTCAATACCAAGCAGGGAGTCTAGCATTAAAACTACCACATGAGAGCGCTTGATTGATTCTAAGCTTTTCTCAACAAATCTTGATTCTAATTCATCTGTAACATTAGCCTTTCTTCGAATTCCTGCAGTATCAATAAGAGTAATTAGCTCTCCATTATGATCATATACAATATCTACAGAATCACGTGTTGTGCCTGGCTCTGAATTCGCTATTACTCTGTTTTCTGTAAGCAAGCTGTTTAAAAAAGTTGATTTTCCGACATTCGGACGGCCGATGATCGCGATCCTCAGCCTACTCAGTTCATTGTTAGGTAACTCAGTGTTCTCGTTAAAATTTTCAATAACACCAGCTAATGCATCATAAAGATCAACCATGCCAAGATTATGCTCGGCAGAGATATACACCGGGCCAAGAAAATCAAAAAACTGCAAATAATCAACATTTTCGGATTTATGACTCTCGCATTTATTTGCTACTAGTATTACAGGTTTATTTATTTTTCTCTTCAGCCACTTTGCAAACTCTTCATTTCGCTCATTTTGCACTTTTGCATCAACAAGAAAGAAAATTATGTTTGAATTGGATAAAGAAAATTCGATTTGTTCAATAACTTGTAGTGAAAAATTAGTTTGGTCGTTCCATCCTCCTGTATCTATAACTTTAAACTCCAAATCGCTAATTCTCCCTATTCCCTCACGTCTATCCCTTGTCACTCCTGGAATGTTACTAACTACTGCTGCTTTTCTTCCCACTAATCTGTTGAATAGGGTCGATTTTCCAGCATTTGGTAGGCCTACTATGGCGATTTTTAGCATAATTCAAGGGCATGTTCTATATGAAGTAAATTATAACCGAAACTTTTCAATTTAACTATTGACTTCGTAGATTATATAAGCATACTACAGTTAGAATTTTTTTATTTCGTTATGTAAAATATGGGGTAGTTATGCTAGTGTCAGAGCAAATAGAGAGTGTAGATAGAGAAGAATTAAAGCAACAAAATCATATACATAAAGATACAGAGTGTTCGGAAGAGACGACAATATATGGGCATATTAATCAACATATGGAAAAAAACATCTCAAATACATTGCATGAAATATATGATGCTCTTATGTCATATAACGAATCGGAACAGTCAATGACGTCAACTTAAGAACTTTCATTAGCAAACTCTCCTAAAGACATGATGGCGTTTAGGCTTATCTACTTTATTGCGGCTGTCCCGGTCGGATTTTAACTTTAGCGCGTATACTTAAAAAGGGCTTGAAAGTTTTTTGGCGCAATAAGTACCTGATAGAGTTTCTGCCTCATTAC
>NZ_LYUY01000172.1:0-692 GCF_001675785.1 Wolbachia endosymbiont of Nomada ferruginata | reverse complement strand
TGGCTACTTTTAGTTCATTTAACTTCTGCTCCGCAGAGAAATCTTGCTCCCTGATTTTTCCTTGGAAGATCGAGCTACCGTTTCCGTTATTATCTGAAAAATTTTCCATTATTTTTGCTTCCTCAATAAAATTACTGCCTTTGTTGTTACCTGAAAAGCTTTCCACCATTTTTACTCCCTTCATAAAACTTAATAATTTAATTCTACAGTACTAAATATTTAAGAAGTATTAATGTAAAGATGTCAATAAAATTATTTATATCTTTACACTATATTATATCATACGCCATTTAACCTTTCAATAATATTTTTTATTCTTGCTGTTTTTTCAAACTCTAGCATGCGCTTTTCTTAAATTATCCTTATTAATATTTGCTTTTGCCTCTATCACCACTTTTTCTTGTAAAGTATTTGATATAGATTTTATTATACTCTTTGGTATAACATTTGCAACATACTTTATCTATAAATGGAAATTATTATACTTGCAGCTAGACACAATTTGAAATAATTTACACTATAAAGTTAAGGAACGAGATCCCAGTGTCACGCACTGGGATGACAGCAGTCCTACGTCATACCGCGATTCATTCGCGGTATGAATTCCGCTAACAAGTAGCGGAATGACGAATTTTTGTTTTTCAAATTATCGTAAGTCACTTTAGCTATATCAGAGCAATAGAGGCAGTGCG
>NZ_LYUY01000171.1:0-882 GCF_001675785.1 Wolbachia endosymbiont of Nomada ferruginata | reverse complement strand
CAGTAATTATTACTCGTGGTGCAATACTAGCAGATCATGCGGTTGTGTGGCCAGCAAATATCACTGAAGAGCAGAAAGCTGCAGCAATAAAGCAACTTGAAGCACGAGGGATCATTGTCCGCAAGGGAATTTAACTAAAATTAATAGGAAAAAAGGGAGAAAAAAAATGCAAAATCCATTTACAAATCCAGCATTTAGTATGACGGCACTAACAAATGCGATGAATATATTGCCGATAAATTATGGACGAGTTGAAAATCTAAATTTGTTTCCAAGTAGGTCAGTAAGATTTAGACATATTACCATAGAAGAACACAACGGAGTATTAAGTTTATTACCAACGCAAGTACCAGGGGCGCCAGCAACAGTAGGAAAAAGAGGAAAAAGAAAGGTAAGAACATTTACGATTCCACATATTCCGCATGATGATGTAGTGTTACCAGAGGAAGTACAGGGAATAAGGGCATTTGGATCAGAAAGTGAACTTAAAGCGCTAGCAGACGTAATAACTGACCATTTACAGCTAATGAGAAACAAACATGCAATAACATTAGAGCATTTGCGAATGGGAGCGCTGAAGGGAATAATTTTAGATGCTGATGGGTCAGAATTATTAAATCTGTACAACGAATTTGAAATAACACCAAAAGTAGTAAATTTTGCCCTTGGAACAGCAACAACAGATGTAAAACGTAAGTGTTTGGAGGTATTGCGACATATTGAGGATAACTTAAGTGGTGAATATATGACGGGAATTCATGCACTGGTAAGCCCTGAGTTTTTTGATGCATTAACTTCCCATAGTAAGGTGAAAGAGGCATATGAGAGATGGCAAGAAGGAGCAGCGCTAAGGAATGATATGAGGTCAGGATTTACGTTTTG
>NZ_LYUY01000170.1:0-892 GCF_001675785.1 Wolbachia endosymbiont of Nomada ferruginata | reverse complement strand
AGTAAATTCAAGCATATTCCCTCTTTAACATAACCCTACTCATAGCTAGGTATATGAAATTCTCAGTGGATGTTGTGAGTAAATCATACTCCTTCGATAGCCTTCTATTCCTATTAACCCAAGCAAAAGTCCTTTCTACAACCCATCTTCTTGGCTGTACTTTAAACCCTTGTTCTCTTGTTGGTAGTAGCTCAGGTGGCGTATCTTTGTGCACCCAAAATCTACATGGAGGCCTTTTAACAATTTCAATATCTATGTCATATTCTTCCTTTATGTGATTCTTTAAATTTCTTCCTTGGTATCCCATGTCAGCCCACATTTTTTTAACTTTAGTATATTTTGTTCTCATATTGTTTAATGCTATTTTAATACCATCTCTATCATTTTCGTTAGCAGCGCCTACGTAACAACCTAGTATAAAACCCTGAGTGTCTGTAATTATATGCCTTTTTCTACCCTTTACTTTTTTACTTCCATCATAGCCTTTGATCCCCCCTTTTCTGTAGTCTTTACAGATTGACTATCTACTATACAGGCACTCGGCTGCTCATTCCTTCCTATTTTTCTTCTACTATATTTCATAATTCATTTTCTCAAAAATTCCCTGCTTCTTCCATTGCCTGAACTGCTCATACACAGTCTTCCATAGCGGAAAATCATTTGGTAAATACCGCCATTGACACCCTGTACGCAATACATAGAAAATTGCTTCTAATATTTCTCTTTTGCTATACTTTGGCGGCCTTCCTCCTTTCTTGTATGATACTCTGAAGTGTTTTTCTATTCTTGCCCATTCCCTTTCGCTTAGATCTGTTGGATACTTTTTTCTCATCTTTACCCCGTACTAAAATTTCAGATATTATAGCCTTTTACTTGTTTCCGGACAACCTCT
>NZ_LYUY01000023.1:0-14002 GCF_001675785.1 Wolbachia endosymbiont of Nomada ferruginata | reverse complement strand
TTTTCTACTCTGACTTGTACTTGATCATATTTTTTTACATCGTGGTACAATATAACATTTAGCTTACCAATGCTCGTAGGAAATTCTAATACAATAGAGCTTCCATCTGACATATCAGTATAGTTTCTTATATCTCCTTTCTCGCTTTTAACCTCTACTGCATTATTGCCCATTCTTAAAATTAAACCTCTGTTTGCTTCCAGTATTTTGGCTACCTCTACCTTGCTATCATCAGAAAATTCTATATATGATGTTGTATTGTCTATCTCGAAATCTATTAAGGATCCTTCTTGAACAGCACTTTCGCCAGCTTCCTCTAGCTCTTCTAGTTGCTTATCTATCTGTGGCTGAACTTCTGGCTGTAGCTCATTATAGATTTCACCTATCAGTTTATTCTGCAGTAAAGTATCATGAAACTCTGCACCGCTTAGCATTAATTTACGTATTAGCTTTTTTCGATCACTTTTTTCTAATCTGTGAAAATGTGTACCTAATACTACATATTCTGCAAAACTCCATTCCCCATCATTACATGCATTTAGCCTTGCTCCAGCAGCTAGTGCTTCGTCTACAGCCTTGTGCAGTTCATTTGGACTTTTTGCTCTTACCACAGTACTCTTAAACCAGCTCAACTTTTCACTTTCACCTCTACTTGGCTTTATTTTTTGCAAGGCAGAGGTAAATGGATTTTTATCTTCTTGATCACTTATAGGTTTTGTGCCATATATATAATCAAGTCCCTTTCCGTAGTTGATTTGAACGTCTCTATTAGGGAAGGGCACTTCTCCAGGTTTTTTAGCCTTATTAATTTTGCTTACAAAAGTGGACTGCTCTTTAGCACGACCAATTCCTATAATAGCATTCAACATCTCACCTTTTGATAATTTATCAAGATCAATGTTTAATTCGTAAGTACCTCCCTTTTTATCATTAAAAGGTACAATTATCTTATTACCCATATTAGCCTCCGCTATTAAATATACTTTTTAAGTGTATAGTTGTTATACACTCTACTACTCATTATAAATTATAGTGAGTAGATTTGCAAATACTTTCTACTATAACAATCCGTTTTCTCGAAAGCTGAAATAGCCTCCACTTGTGATAATAATATGATCAAATAATCTAACGCTTACAGTACTACATGCTGCTGCTAAGCTCTTCGTTACTTCTTGATCTTCTTCTGATGGTTCTAAGCGTCCCCCAGGATGGTTGTGTGACATTATTACTAATGTTGCATTCTTTATTAATGCTTTTCTTATAATTTCCTTTATGTATACTGGTGCTTTTTCCATTTCACCAATATAGGATTCTTCTCCGATTAATTGGCGCCTCTTATTCAAATACAGTATTTTTACACATTCCCTTTCTGAGTGTCCTATACTTACGTTCAAATACTCTACTAGCCCTTGTAAGTCCATTATTGGCTCACTCTTAAGCTTTTCTCTGAGCACCCTTTCTAGTGTTTCCTTAACACACATAATCATTGCTACTGCAGAATCAGTTACTCCTTCTATAACTTTCAGGTCATCCATTTCTCGGCCTAAAATCCTTCCTACTCCTGTATAAGTATTCACCAGATTTTTAGCAATTTCTTGAGCTTGTGGCCTTTCATGTACTGCACTTAGAAACGTTTCCATTATTTCACGATCAAGTAATGCTTTGCCTTTGCTTTCTAATATTCTGAACTCTATTTCCTCTTTACTTTTATTCATATAATTTACCCTTCACTAACAACAAACTTTTTTTAAATATTTACTGCTGTTTTTTTATCAGCATTGGCATAGAGCCATAGCTTCCGAGTGAAGTCAAATCAATTTTTCAATCTTTTTTACTTATTTTTTCATGAATAGGTGAAGATATTAATATATGGTGATTTTTTTATTTTAAACTTGTTGAATTTCGCCTAAAGAGAGGCCTGTTATTTGCAAAATAATATCGGTAGAAATTCCTTTTTTAACTAAGTTCTTTGCAATTTTGATTCTTTCTTCTTCTCTAATTTTCTCCTCACAAATTTGTATGCTTTTAAACATAGATTTTATTAGTACATTACGTAGTTCTTGGCTCTCAATTTCTTTGTATTCTTTAATCAAATCAGGTAGCTCATTTTCCACTTTACTACCTTCATCTTCTTCTATTAGTAGATCTGTAATATTAATCGATAATGTTTCCGCTATTGTATACAATTTTTCCAGTGGAATAGCCACACGTCCTTGTTCATAGTTGCTTATTTCGTCACGTGTTGTATCCATTTTCTCAGCCAAATCCTTTTGAGTATACTCTCTCACTAGTCTCCATTCTTTTATCTTCTTTCCTATTTGGCAGTAAATAGAACCTCCTTTTTCTTCAACACATTCATCAGCAGAGAGACCAATTGTTTTTGCAACAATATCAACAGAAACTCCTCCTTTAACCAGACCTTTTGCAATTTTTATTCTCTCCGTTTTTTTACTATTTTTCTCACTAACTTGAACAAATTTGGTTAGTAAACAAAACATTCTACGTAATTCCTGATCATTAATCGTTTTATATTTTCTTACTAGATTTAATATTTTCTCTCCCTCATCTTCAAAACAGATTTTTTCATTTGATACAGGAATTAGGTCTACAATACCAATCGACAATATCTCTGCTATAGCATACAACTTTTCAATCGAAATTTTACGTGTTCCTTTTTCATATTGTAGTACTATTTGATACGTTACGCCAATTTTTCCCGCTAAATCTTTTTGAGTATAACCTCGCTTTAACCTCCAGCTCCTTACTTTTTGTGCTATCTGATACTTTATCAAGGTATTTGCCATAAATATTATACAGGTTAATACTACCAAATAAAGATATACAAAAACTTCTACGTTTCAATTTTAGTTGAATATTTCTTCACAATTGTGTATAATTATTAATGCTTTTTATCTTACTTTCTCATGGCTCTTTCCAAGTTTCTTGATGCTCGCAATGATATAGCTTTTCGCCGTATCTTTGGTACCGAAAAAAATAAAGATATTCTTATTCACTTTCTCAATGATATACTAGGTCTTACCGATGACAATAAGATTAAAGATGTCTCCTTTCTCAGTCCCATTCAAGACCCTGTCATCGCCTCTCAAAAGCAAAGCATTGTTGATGTTCTCTGTGTTGATTCTACAGGAATAAAAACAATAATTGAGATGCAAGTCGCTAAAACTACTGGCTTTGAAAAACGTGCCCAATACTATGCCGCTAAGGCCTATTCAAGTCAAGCTGATGTAGGTGATCAGTATCATGATCTTAAAGGCGTTATCTTTATTGCTATTGCTGATTTCATCTTATTTCCTAATAAGCTGGCTTATAAGTCTGATCACGTTACTTTTGATAAGATGACCTTTGAACATGATCTCAGAGACTTTAGTTTTACTTTTATAGAGTTACCTAAATTTAAAAAAAGAGAAGATCAATTAGAAAATATAGTAGAGAAATGGTGTTATTTTTTTAAACACGCCGGTGAAACAAGTGAAGAGGATCTAAAAAAAATAATAGGAAGTGATTTAATTATTGGCAGGGCTTATGATGAGCTGAACCAATATAATTGGAGTAAAAAAGAACGTCTTGCTTATGACCAAGCTAAGAAACGTACCGATGATTATTTATCTAGTCTTGAAGAAAAACTTCATGAAGGCATCCAAATCGGCCATCAAAAAGGCAGAAAAGCAGAGAAAATTGAGGTCGCAAAGAATCTACTTAAAGCAGGAGTTTCTATTGACATTATAACTCAAACTACTGGTCTTTCTGTTGATTATATTGAGAAAATTCAAGAAAAGAAGTTTTAGCCATAACGTTTTTTTATTAAACTCTCTATTCTAGTAATTTTAATATTGCAATCCATTCTAATGTCTGTATAATGTCTTATTTTACATAACACTGTTAATACTTAATAGGAGGGGTTAATGCCAACACAGAAAGAGCTTCGGGCTACGATGTCCAAAAAATTACAGGAAGCTATTAAACATCCAGATCCAACAGTTACTGCCGGGAGGAAGTCAGCTATCAAGAGATGGGTGGGAGTCCTTCATGACAACTTTATGGAGCATATAAAATACTTCAAGGATGATAAGCTGGAGTTTTTGCGTAATGTATTCCAAGATGAAGGTTGCTGGTCAGGTGTAAGGTTGGATAATGCTGCTTTAGGTCAAAGGTTTACTGAAGAGAAAATAGGTGGGGTAGATAATCCACTTTCAGAATATGATATAGCTTGTAGGTATTGCGTAGTAGATAAAATTCACCATCTCTTTCAAGAGCAGTTTGAATCTTACAAAGGTAGTTTTTCCTCGAATGCAGTTGATGGTTATGGTAATCCTGTAACTGACATATACATAAGAAACTCATTGTTGAACGGTATGAAAAGGGAAGATCCTGTATTAAGTTTCTGGATTGATAGAGAATCTGGGGAATTAAAGCAGTATGATGCAGTAGAAGGTTTTGATAGTGCTGTAAAACTTAAGTGGAGTGAAGGGGTAGAGCATTTTTATAATCATTTAAAAGAAGAAGATAAGGAAAAGAAGAAGATAAGGAAAAGAAGAAGATAAGGAAAAGAAGAAGATAAGGAAAAGAAGCTCACAGAAGCTATTCTTGCTCTTTCTCGTCCTCAATCTGTTGAGAAAGACGCCCCTATTTTAGATTTTTGTGTAAATAAGATAGTCGATAAAGATACTCTTTTACAGAAATTATCACAGAAAGATAAAGGAGTATATTCCCTTTTTGCTGAATTAATAGAGTCATGTTTTTTTGATACGGTTCATGATTTGGTACAGTGCTGGTGTTATAAAGAAGTTTCAGCAGGAGGAGACTGTTCGGACAAAATATTCTCACAGCGAGACTATGAGCTTTTTCTTTCCTCTCTTTCAGATGTGATGTTGAAAAATCCTGAATCAAATGTTCAAGCTAGATCTCTTATTATGGAATTTTGGGAATGTGGTAGCTTGTATCAATACAGAAAAGCTGCTGTTAATACTTCTAATTATACAGTTCCTACAAGTGGTGTATTTGCAGAGTTAATAGTCAATTGGAGACGAGAAGACATTTATAAGACTGATGAAGAAAAAGAAATAGAGAAAAAAGAAATATTAGATATGATGTCATTTGCCAAAGATTGCTTTCCTGAAAAGTTTGAGCTCTTTAAAAAACTAATAATAAGAGACCTTAGATTATGCGGTAGGGAAGGTAAAAGAGTAAATGTAGATTACGGTCTGTTTGCAGAAGAATTATTCTCTGAGTTAGAGAAAACAATTTTACCACCTGGTCCTGTAGGTGATGGTCCTTGCAGTAATTTGCGATCACGATCTAAAGCTCATGGTAGTAAGAAAACAACTTTGCCAGTTGATGATAGTCCGCAGTCTGAGCTTGGAACTCCTAGTGTAAGTGGTGTTTCTTCTTATAAGAAAAAAAGCGTCTTTACGCTTAGTGGTAATAAGTAATCCACTTATGAACTCTTGGTGTTTCTGGTCGTAGTAAATAAGGGGTATTTTGTATGAGTAATGGTGATGGACTTATTAGGAGTTTGGTGGATGGAGATCTTGAAGGATTCAGACAAGGATTTGAATCTTTTTTAGATCAATATCCATCTTTCTTGTATCATGTAAGTGCAGGTCGTTTCCTTCCTGTATTCTTTTTTAGTATGTTTTCTACTGCACATGATGCTAATATCTTAAATGCAAATGAGAGAGTCTATTTTCGTTTTGATAACCATGGTGTTAATCCACGTAATGGTGAAAATCGAAATACGGCAAACCTAAAAGTTGCTGTTTATCGTGACGGACAGCAAGTTGTCAGATGCTACAGTATTTCTGATCGTTCTAATAGTGATGGGTTGAGGTTCAGTACAAGGGAGAGAAATGCTCTAGTGCGAGAGATTAGACGGCAAAATCCAAATTTAAGGGAAGAAGACCTAAATTTTGAGCAATACAAAGTATGCATGCATGGAAAGGGCAAGAGTCAGGGAGAGGCAATTGCAACAGTATTCGAGGCGATTCGTGAAAAGGATTTTAGAGATAGAGATAAATTTGCCAAGTATTCAGCATCTGAGATCAATTTTCTTAGGCAACTTCTAGGAAATAACATGACAATTAAGCAAATAAATAGAATACAACTCAATCAAAACCAGCGTGCACAACTTGATAATCTTGTCAATTTTGCGCAAGTAGCACATGGTCAACGAAGACAAATAAGAGATATTCTTGGAAATCAAGGGATAGAAGTAAATGATCTACTTACACTAGAATTTGCGACGAGAAATGGACATTATGATTACTGGCTTCAACAAATTGATATAGCTTACGCTGGAAGATTGCGATATCAGCTTCGTACTGAAGGTAATCACACTTTTGAAGTAGCTAATTTGGCAAGGAATGACGGTAACGAGCACATTGTTAGAGTATTAAATCAATTTAGGGAAAATGAAGAACAACAGCGTTTAACTTTAATCATTACTTTAAATAATACTCATTGGGTTACACTAGTGATTGAACGTCAAAATGGGAACTATGTTGGGTACTATGCTGATTCAACTGCTACTGCTGTTCCAGGTGGTATTATCGATATCATTCAAAATAACTTAGGAAATAATATCAGGATTAATAATGTTTCTGTTCGTCAGCAAACAGATGGTTGGAATTGTGGTTTATGGGCATTAGAAAATGCTACAGATATTAATAGAGTCCTAAATGAAAATCCTGGAGAACAAGTTCAGAATGTTGTAAATATTATGCGTGATTTTCTTGGAAGAGGCCACCCAAACAGAGATAGAAATTACTTTCAGAACATAAGAGTGAGCATTTCACAATTATTCAGGAATGATCCGGGATTTCAAGATGTGCAATTGCAAGCATACATTCAAAATAGAGAACAAATTGATCAATTACTACGTACTTATCTAGAATTAGGATATCACAGAGTGGGAGGAGGGTGTGGACCAGTAGAAGCACCTATATCGCTTAGTGTTAGTGATTCCAGTAATTTTGGTGGCCTGCCACAGTCGAGTTTAGAAGGTCCTGAAGCTAGTCGTATTTCTGACCTTAGCAAAGGTAAAGGCGGTAGGTAGAGGTAATCGGTAGATGAAAGGAGTGTAACAAAAACCTTATGCATCAAGTAGAGATTGTGAGCAAATTTAAAGAAGTTAAGATGGGTAACCTGTTTTTTTCTACTTGCAGCAATGTTTCAAAAAGTATATGTGTCGAGTTGGGTAAAGTTGAAGGAGGTTCTTAAATGAGCAACTATTAATTTGGTAGTATATAGCATTAATAAATTTAAACAATGTGACCATTTTCAGTGGTTAAAATCAATGAGCGTGAGAACATTTTTCTTTGGAATCAATTGGTCTACCACTAGATCTGTGCGAACTTTGCTATATAATAATTCCACTATACCGCAAAACCAGCTATACTAGCCTACTTTTACTAAATTTACATACGCACTAATTTGCCTAACTTTGTTGCAATAATTTTACGTTTTTATTTTTATAACCCTATTTTCACCAAACAAGTTCTCACGAATATACGCACTTTTTTACAATTTTGGAGAAAGTAAATATTTAATTTTTTTGCGATGCTAATAAACTTGTGTTTTTATAAAAAGTAATTTTTTGATATTCTCTATGGTAGAAAGGCTATATAAAATAATATTTACAAATTCAAACCTTTCACACTATAGAAACTCCAAAACCCTTATATTCGCCAAGAAGGACCTGCAACTGGTTCATTAGTGACATTATTAAATGCAGAACTTGGTGTTTGTATTGAACCTGACATTTGTAATTGCATCACTATTTCCTCAGCTGCTTTCTGTTCCTCTCTTAATACTTTTATTTCCTCCTCCGCAGCTGCTCTTGCCTGTTTTATTTCCTCAATTACATGGGATCTCAATTCGTTGATAGCCTCATCATCAAATCTTAAGTTATCTTTTACAGATTCATTTTCCTTATCCTTACGCTGAGTAAAGTTTTTGTTTGCTCTATTAAATTCATCAGCTAATTCTGACAATTTATCAAATTCTTCCTTACCAATAGATTGTTTACTCTTTAACTCTTCTTTGAAGCTCTTATATTTACCAAAGATGTCCTTAAATTTCTCTGCATAGTCTGTATTTAACACTAGAAAAGTACACTGCTGCTCTAAGCATTCTTGCACACTCTGATTTTGTATTATCGTTTCTACAGGTATTTTAAAATTGGAGGCTTTACTATACATTAAACGAACAGCTTTTACTCTTGCCCGCACTTCCTCTTTTTCTTGTCTGCCTTTTTCTTTGTCCTGTTTTGCTTTTCGTGCTATTATGTTTAATAAACTTGCTTGTTTACTACACTCAGTTGAAAGTATCTTGATTGTTTCACGCTCTTTATCCTTTATATCCTGCTCTTTTAAGCTTTGTATGTAATCTCTTCTATTTTCTATAATTTCTTTTGCAAACTTTTCAAATGTTATTCCTTCTATTTTATTTATTGCATCAAGCTCAAATTCAAAATCTGCGATTAATAACGCAATAAGCTTTGCATCATCCTTCCATTTTTTTTCTTTGAATATCGCGTCCTTCTGTCCTTTTACTTTAATTTCTGAAACAAGCCTTTTAAGCTTTGAGATATTTATCAACTTCTCCTTGCCCTTATTTATTTCTTCTTTTTCCTGCCTTATTTCTTTTAAGATGGTATTATTGGCCCCTAACAAGATATTCTCTTGTAACAACTCTTCAAGTAAGTTAATTGCTTGATTTAAATCCTTAATATCGTCCCTACTTATTACAAGATCACTTTTCTCTTTGAAAAGCTTATAATATCCTTGGGAACCAGCTAAGCTAAGCACCAAAATACCAGCAAAAACACCAATAGCTATTGGGCCACTAAAGAGGGCAAAAGAATAACCAATAGCTGCTGCCCCACCACCAACACCTACACCACCTATGGAGCAATTACGTATTAATTTCTTATGCTCTTTTGCTTCTAAATGTTGTGTTACTTGTTCCATCCCTGTTTGTTTTGCATCTTTGACTCTTTCTAATTTACCTTCAGATATTTTTTTCCTGTAATCAATAGCAATATCACTTGATTTTTTTGGAAAGGAATCTTCAGGAAATAGTTCACTTAATTCCTCTAAACTAATAACTTTACAGAATTCTATAATTTTTTCATCTTCACTCAGTTTACGTGTATGAGGTTGCGTTACGGTGAATCCGGTTATTTCCCAATCTCCATCTTTTGTTTTCCTATATTTTGTTCCAATTACTGGCATTTCTCTGTACAAACGTGCAATTTCTTCCACCGCTACTGTTTCTAATAACTCACCACCTAGTCCTGTAGTAACACCAGACTTATTAATGTTAGCTCCATTACATATCAAGAGTAATGCCATATCTTTTTTGTCTTTTTCTATAGCTTTAAGCAATATAGTATCTAAAATGTCTTGTTCTACCTCTATTACATTGTGTGGTTCTATTAATTGAATGGTTAGTGTTAATGCTAACCTGTGATACTCTCTTTTCTTCAATACTTCAACAAGGATTTTTTCTATAAATTTATCCTCGTTTTCTACCCACTTAGATAGTGTATGTTTCACAGATTCTAGAGTATTGCTCTGTAAATCTAATAAATGATCTTCTGTGTTAGAGAGTTTTAAGATACTTTTACTTAATTCTTGTGATAGTATTGTTAAAAAATTTCTAACCTTTAATTCGTTACTTTCATCTTTTTTCCAATCTTCAGTTGCTTTTAATGATAATTCCTCTAAAGTTTCTTTTGTTTCGTTAACAAGAGTCTCTATAGCCTTAATCTCATCAATTACAACTTTGCTTACCCTTTCTTTATTACTCCTTAACTCACTTGGCGCACTTTGCATTGCACTAACAAATTTTTTAGGATCCAATATAACAGGCTGTGACACCTTTCTAACTTCTTGCTTTAAAGAATTCTTACCCTCGGGATACTCAATGTCAGCCTTCTCAACTTGATATGTTTTCCTCAGTTCCTCTAACTTGTTATCCAGTACCTTATCAAAAATTTGATCAATCAACCAGTTATTTACATTCGTATCTAACTCAGACTTATTATAATTATGCAATACATGTGCTGCATTTTTGTCTGAATCTTCCTTTACTTGCTTTAGCAGTTCATTGTACCAATCTAATAAAATAGTATGATTTTTTACCCCTTTTATGAAATTAGAATACTCATTGATCTCACTTTCATACAATTTATGCTCTTTTGTTACAGATTTTAACTGCCCATTTATTCTACCTACTTCTCCTTTCAAATTTTCAACTACTGCATCTGCTTTCACTAACCCTTTTTCTTGCCCTGGACTTTCGATGACCGTACTTATGATTTCATTGTCTATCTCTTCTATTGTTTTTCTAGCAATATTATCATAGATATCTAAAACTTGCTCATAACCCATGGTACATAGCCCTGTTATATCCGTATTACGCACATACTCAATAATCTGTCTATCACTACCACAATGTCTGTAGTCTGAAATAGAAGCTGATTCTTTGATTCTGTTATTCCTATCCTGAACAGATTCCAATACCACTTCCTTTAAATCTTCCCTAATACTATCTTTAACTAGCTTAGCTTTATCATTTAATAATTTCCTTAATCCTACACTATCGGGTATTATTTTATCAAAATCTCTATCTTTAAAACTTTTATCTTTGCTGACTAATTCACCCATTATATCTTTATCCATCTCTCGAAATTTTGCATCTAAGACTTTTTCATACTCCTCAAGGCAAAACTCTTTCAGCTTATACTCACCATAAAGTCTTGCATACATAATGTTGATCTTAGTTATTATAAAACCTGAGTAATATTTTATAAATGTAGCTGAACTTCTAACACCAATTAATGCTTGTAATAGCCTTAAACCTTCTGCATTTTCAATTTTTATTATTTTTCTACTTGCTCTTCAAATGGCTTATCAAAAAAACTTAGCATATTACCCCCATTATCAATTAAGCATACCTTAATTATCATTAAATTACAAGTCAACACTTTTTTTTGCTTAGTTTTTTAATATTTTGAGTTAAAACTTGACCATTTGTTGAAGGCATACACCATTGAGGTCCGTATAGAAGAAATTATCTTGTTTATATTGTCTTCAAAGGAGGATGAGCAGTAATCGATTGTTCCTCTACTTTCTCGAGCTTGGTGTTGGGATTTATGATATTATACAGCGCAAGACCTATACAAGCTAATCCAACTATTCCCACAACCGCTGCTACTACAGGCATTTTCATGATATACAATGCAACACCACTTGCCAATAACACTACACCAACAATTACAGGTTTATTACATACTTCATGCACTTCCTCTTCAGCCGGCACACTTTTGCCTGTTACAACCTGCTGCCCTATGGTTGTTTTCTCATTAAGAACATCTTCCAAAGGTTTCTTAGCTTCTGCTGAATCCGCATTGCTAAAAACTTTTTGCTCTTGTATAGCAGCTTCTTTTGCGGCAGTTTCATTTTTTTCGCATATTCCAGCATTATCAAGCTTTTCTATTGAAGTAGCGATATCTTTTATAGCTATTGTATTACTTTTCGCATGGTTTAAGGTATTCATGTTCTATAGATTCTTCAAGACTACTTTTATTACTATTTTCACATGCGTTAGCCGGTGTCTCGATATTACCGATAGTATCTTGAAGCACTTTTTCACTTCTAACTGTAGTAGTTTTGGCTGTTACAACAGTGGACTGCTGGGTTGCTCTCTTATTAAGAATATTTCCCAGTTCTCTTACAGCTTCACTATTTTCACACGCTTCAGCATAGGTGAATGGGGATTTCCTTGCCATTTGAATGTTTTATCGTTATTCTTTTTTTGACAATCTCTTTCAAGATACCATTTTCCTCAGAGATCTTTAACACTGCTCTAATCATGTCATTGTCTCTACGTGATATAGCATCTGTAAGTATTGTATGAGTTTCTTCCCGACCATCTGAATGTTTTGTGGTCATCTCTTCATTCAGAACTTCCTTTAATAGTTTTTGTTTTTTGGCTTCTTCTAAAAGATCTTTTACAGCTTGATTATTTTTATGACTTATAGCATAATGTAGTAGTGACAATGTCTCCTCTCTACCCTGATATTTGTAAGCTATTTTCGCTAAAAGAATCGTACTTGCGTTATAGCTGGACTTTTTGAATATTCCATTTCTGAACCTTCCAGCAATACCTTTCCCTTCCTCTATTTTTCTTGCTAGTTTTTGTATATTCTTTCTATCTTTATT
Organism: Wolbachia endosymbiont of Nomada ferruginata; assembly: GCF_001675785.1. Classification (NCBI taxonomy): domain Bacteria; kingdom Pseudomonadati; phylum Pseudomonadota; class Alphaproteobacteria; order Rickettsiales; family Anaplasmataceae; genus Wolbachia; species Wolbachia endosymbiont of Nomada ferruginata. The sequence continues at coordinate 1,757 of NZ_LYUY01000023.1, read as the reverse complement.
TGTTAACTCATATATATCACATACTAATGTCAGTTTTGACGTTTTCATAATGTTTTTCCCCTATTAAGATTTGTCGATTTAGTTGTAGCGCAGTTGCTCACCATAAATTTGGTGCTCTCTTTCAATCAAAGGTGTCTTGCTGCTTGAGATGTTTTCTTTGTAAAGATTTAGCTTATCTTTTACATCTAAACAGAATTAACACGATTTGGCTTTTTGTAGATGAGTAATTCTCTAGGGATTATCCTATTGAATTCTATGATATTATTTTTTGTAACATTGTTATACACGTCATGATAAGGGGGCTGGCGAAGGATGTCAAGTAATTTTCTTATTTCATTTAAATTGCTTGTAACCTTCTTATACACTCATCTTTACCAAGAATCACCATGATATCAATGATTCCAGGTGCATCCATTACTCCAGTTATAGGGGCGCGTAATGAGTGGTATACATCGCTTATTTTCATATCGTGCAATTTTGCACATTCCTTGATCTGAGAAGATAAAAAACCCTTATTCCAATTTTCATCACCGATCTTTGACAGAAATGATGCGAGTAACTTAATTATATTGAGGTTAGATTTGACAATTTGACAAGCTTCTTCACTTAAATCAAGTGGCGGATCTTGAATATAAAATTTTGCTAAATCCAATAATTCGGTCAGGTAGTTTGCTCTTTTTTTTAGCTCTGTCAGTCCCTGCAGTAAATAGCCCTTTTTTTTGTCAGTTAGAGTATTTTCTCTAAGCATTAGAGTCAGAATATCTTCATTGCTCATATTACTAATATAGTGGTTATTCAAATGCTCCAGTTTTTTGAAATCGAGCCGTGCAGGTGAACGACCAATACTTTCTATATTAAACCACTCTATTGCTTGCTCATCGCTAATAATCTCATCGTTGCCGTGACTCCAGCCAAGTCTCAGCAAGTAATTACGCATCGCTTTTGGCAATATTCCCATCTTTTCATAATCGCAAACGCTTGTGGCACCATGCCTTTTGGATAGCTTATTCCCATCTTCCCCATGAATAAGCGGCACATGTGCAAAACGTGGAATGTCAAAATCAAGAGCCTGGTATATTAGCAACTGTTTAAAGGTATTAGTGAGATGGTCAGAGCCACGTATAATATCGGTTATTCCCGCATCATGATCGTCAACCACTACGGCAAAAATATATGTTGGAGTGTTATCAGAACGTAAGATCACTATATCATCAAGCTGCTCGCTATTTACTTTGATTTGGCCGTATATTTTATCATCAATGACGATCTCTTGTGAGTCTGGCACTTTGAAACGGATAACTGACCTCACACCGGATGTCATTCCAGCGCGTGACCACATATTTTCTTCTGGATCCCAGTGTCGGCTACTTGGATGACAAGAAGGAGGTTTTGTAGTACATTTATGCTTGTATATCTTGCCCTCTTCTCTTGCTTTTATTTTCTTTTCTGCAACTTCATCCTCAGGGCAATAACAGTGATACGCCCTACCCTTCTCAACTAAAAGGTTTGCTACTTCTTTATGCCGCTCTATTCTTTTTGACTGATATACTATTTCCCCATCATAGCTCACACCGAGCCATCTTAGCCCTTCTATAATTGCATCAATTGCTTCTTTCGTTGAACGTTTTCTGTCGGTGTCCTCAATTCTTAGCAAAAACCTGCCACCATGATGCTTTGCATAGAGCCAATTGAATAAAGCAGTACGAGCTCCTCCAATGTGCAAAAATCCTGTTGGTGATGGAGCAAATCTCGTGACT
>NZ_LYUY01000169.1:0-916 GCF_001675785.1 Wolbachia endosymbiont of Nomada ferruginata | reverse complement strand
AGAGGTTGTCCACAAACCAGTAAATCAAGCATATTCCCTACTTAACATAACTTTACTCATAGCCAGATATATGAAACTTTCAGTAGATGTTGTAAGTAAATCGTACTCCTTTGATAGCCTTCTATTTCTATTGATCCAAGCAAAAGTCCTCTCTACCACCCACCTTCTCGGCTGTACTGAAAATCCAGGATCCCGTTGTGGCAATAGTTCTAGTGGTGTATCTTTATGCACCCAAAACCTACATGGAGGCCTTTTGACAATTTCAATATCTATCCCATATTCTCTCTTTACGTAATCCTTTAAATATTTTCCTTGGTATCCCATATCAGCCCACATTTTCTTAATATTGCTGTATTTTTCCTTCATATTGTCCAATGCCATCTTCACCCCATCTCTGTCATTTTCGCTTGCAGCTCCTACATAGCAACCAAGCACAAATCCTTGAGTATCTGTGATTATATGTCTTTTTCTCCCCTTTACCTTTTTCGCACCATCATAACCTTTGACCCCCCTTTTTCCGTGGTTTTTACCGATTGACTGTCCACTATGCATGCGCTCGGCTCCTCATTTCTTCCCATTTTTGACCTACTATATTTAGTGATATCATAGTTCATTTTCTCAAAAATTCCCTGCTTTTTCCATCTTCTAAACTGTTCATGCACAGCCTTCCACGGCGGAAAATCGTGTGGTAAATAGCGCCATTGACATCCTGTGCGCAGTATATAAAGAATTGCATTTACTATCTCACACTTACTGTATTTTGGTGGCCTTCCTCCTTTCTTGTACGATACTCTGAAGTGTTTTTCTATTCTTGCCCATTCCCTTTTACTTAAATCTGTTGGATATTTTTTCCTCATCTCTTACCTCAATATTCTTTCTTTATATACTACGTATTCCTTGGTTTGTGGACAACCTC
>NZ_LYUY01000168.1:0-991 GCF_001675785.1 Wolbachia endosymbiont of Nomada ferruginata | reverse complement strand
TCTGAAAGGCGTGGTTGATTCACCGGACTTGCCTCTTAATATCAGCAGAGAAACGCTGCAGAATAATCGTGTTGTTGAGCAGATCAGAAAATCTCTCACTAAGCGTGTGATATCAGAGCTCGGTAAAAAAGCAAAAGAGAATTTAGAGGAATATACAAAATTCTGGACCAATTTTGGTGCAGTTTTAAAGGAAGGTCTTTGTGAAGCTATGCCAACTGATGAGAGAGAAGCACTACTCTCAATTTGCAGATTTCATAGTACTGGTGATGAGAAATTAGTCAGCATTGATGACTATATAAGCAGAATGAAGCCTGAGCAGGAACATATCTATTATCTCACCGGAAATAGCCTCGATTCAGTGAAAAACAGTCCGCAACTTGAGGGGTTCGTCAGTAAAGGGCTGGAGGTTCTTCTGTTCGTTGATCCAGTGGATGATTTCTGGACTAGTGTAATTCATGAATATAAAGATCAAAAGTTTAAGTCTGTGACTCGCGCTGATGTTGATTTGGAAAAATTCTCTTCAGAAGAAGATAAGAAAAATGAAGAAAACAAATCGAATGAAGAAAAAACTGAGGAAACTATATTGCAATATTTTACCACAGTGCTTGGAGATTCAGTAAAAAGCGTAAAAATTTCCAAAAAATTGACTGATAGTCCCGTATGCCTAGCGGTTGATGAAGGTGCTATGGATCTTCGCATGGAGCGTTTTTTGCGTGAACAAAAGCAGCTAAATTACCGCACGCCAAAGGTGCTTGAAATTAACACTAAGCATCCTGTAATAAAGAGTATAATGAAATCTTATGCTGAAAGTGGTGAAAACCCAACATTGGAGGACATGGTTCACTTATTGTTTTACCAAGCTTGCATCGTGGAAGGCGAAGAGATGGATGACGCGAGCAGCTTTGCTAAGAGACTGAATAATTTGCTTGGCAAGATTTCTGTTTAATGCTATACTTAGCTTAGCTGCTAGTTAGGAGGTAAAACATGTTTG
>NZ_LYUY01000022.1:0-14028 GCF_001675785.1 Wolbachia endosymbiont of Nomada ferruginata | reverse complement strand
TTTTCTCATCTTTACCCCGTACTAAAATTTCAGATATTATAGCCTTTTACTTGTTTCCGGACAACCTCTAAGATGCGTAACAGACAATATAGAAGAACCAATAAGAAATAATGATGGAAAAGCAATATTAGATACGATTCAAATATTAAAGTCTGCGTTACAAGGAGAAATTGCACGGCTTTTGCCAGACGAAACGCCTTCTTCTTCGCTGGAAGATCTTGGATATGAATCATTATTTGTCAGTCGCTCATCCACCCCGACCAAGTTGCCAAATTCACTATTGACAGAATCTTATGAACGCAGTCAGTTCAATCAGAGTGAAAGTATTTGCAAAACACAACAATGAGTCTTATTATAAGATAAATCATGCAAGATAATGAATCCAATAATATGCGCACTGGATACACAAGACTTAAATAAGGCTATTTCTCTAGCTAATGCTCTGCGTGGTAAAGTTGGCATGGTAAAGCTGGGATTAGAATTTTTTGCTGCTCAAGGTCTTTCTGGAGTGCAAGAAGTTGCAAAATGCAATGTACCAATTTTTTTAGATCTGAAATTGCATGACATTCCAAACACTGTAGCTAAAACAGTTGAAGTAATAAAAGTTCTGAACGTTGAAATGTTAACTCTGCACATCAGCGGTGGAACAAAAATGCTTGAAGAAGCGCTAAGTGTAGTGCAAGGCACAAAAATAAAGCTGATTGGAGTGACAGTGCTAACTAGTATGAGCAATGAGGATTTAAACGAGCTTGGAGTAGCAAGAGAGGCAAAATCACAGGTAATTTTGCTTGCAAAGCTTGCAAAAAAGATTGGACTCCATGGAATAGTCTGTTCTGCACTAGAAGCTCAAGAAGTGCGCCGAGAATGCGGTGAAGACTTGAAAATTATTACTCCAGGAATTCGTATAGATCCAGGTCATGACGACCAAAAAAGAACAGCAACACCAAAAGAAGCAATAAATTCAGGAGCTGATTATATCGTCATTGGCAGACCCATTACAAAAACTACAAGTAGTGCGGAGCTAATATTGAAATCCATGAAAGAATTTTAATATAATAACTTAATTTATAAAAATACTAACATATTAATTAGGAATAAGCATGAGTAATATCAATAGAATAATACGCGAAGTAATCAAGGAATTCCGCTCAAAATTACCAGATAAGGAAATAGAGGAATATTCTGGCAAATTGAATAAGCTACATATCTACCAGTGCAATAAGCATATAATAAAAAATAAGAAGCTATATCATTATACAATAAATGGGAAAACCCATGCTATGGGTCAGCATGGGCATAATTTTGTCAAGAGTTTAGAAGTTATCTTGAGGAATAAGCCACAAATTTCCTTAGAAGAGGTAATTGATTTTATGGAAAAAATAATTAATTTTGGTATTGATAGTTGTTATGGAGCATTTGAGATGATATTTGAATCTCGCTCTGGTGTTACAATAGATGATGCAGTTAATTTTGTAAAAGATAGCTTATCTAGTAAATTTTATAGATTCCATGGCAGTGGGATTTTCAAAGTAATATTAGAACTTAATCCAGAGAGCTCTCTTGAAGAGATAGAGAAACAATTTAGCAAAGTAGTAGATCCTTACTTTCTTAATGCTTGGAGTCGAGAAAGTGAAAGGGCTTTTGCTAAGATATGTAGGTTATGTAGAGAAGGACATGTGGAGAATATGCAGAAATTTGATTTTAGCAATTTTAATTTAGATCAAGATAGTGCTGGAGCATTAAGAGCACTGTTACAGTATTGTGTTGACGTTTCTAATCAAAAAGCTTTAGGTGATTCACATGAATTGCATAGAGAAGAGATGGAGGGGATATATAAATTTGATGATATTACGATTTAAATTTAGATAGTGATCATAATGATAGTATCTGGCATTGAAATTATACTACAATAATAAAATAACTGGATAAAAATTATCACCAAAAAAATTCAAAAAAGTGCTTGACATAAAAGAACGAACATTATATAGTGTCATTACCTTTTATTTTACCTCGCTTAATTTAATTACTGGATTAAGCTTACAGTACTAAGCGTGGCACAAAGTGCCACGCTATTTTTCGGTTTACATTTTCAACAGATAAAAAATGATGCCATTTCAGTGCCAAGCACATAACTGTACGAACATTCATTTTTAAAGGTAAATTGCACAACAGATGATGTCATTCCAGTGCTTGAAACTGGAATCCAGAAATTTTGCTTATAACTGAGCTGATGAGCTAAAGGTAGTTGTCTTACGCTAAAACAAACGTTTTTAATTAAGTTGCATAGAAGCTGGATCCCAGTGTCAAGCACTGGGATGACAAGAAAGGGAGCACTGGAATGACATCGTTTACTATGTACCATATTGCAATATTCGTACAACTGTGGGAAACATCTATGGATGCCATTCCTATTACCTTATTTCCATTTTTATTTCATTTTCAAAGGAGGCTATTATGTCACTTACCGATATCGCTCACCGTATCAATGAACTCGCTTCATCATGGGAGCAATTTAAATTAATAAATGATCGCAAACTAAAAGAAATTGAAAGCAAAGGGCGTGCTGATTCTGCAACAATTGAGCAGCTATGCAAGGTAAATAATGCCATTGATAGTTGCAAAGAGCGTTTAGACTTGATCGAAACTGCAGCTCAACGCCCAGAAGTAAATACAGATTTTAGCACAAGCGATAAATATTTTTCTGATTATATCCGCAAGGGAATGGAAAGCGGTTTATCACACAAAACCCTCAGTGGAGATGACAGTGATATCGGGGGGTATCTAGTTACTCCGCATATTGTAAAACGCATAAACAAGCGCGTAACTGATTCGTCCCCAATGCGACAAATATGCTCCAGTCAAAGAATCTCTACTGAAACATTGGATTACATTATAGAAGATTTTGACCGCGCCGGTGCAGGTTGGAGCAGTGAAACAGTAGATGATGAGGACGGTGGCAATAAGTCTAAGTATGATTTTGCAAAAGATACGGACACGCCCAAAATCCAAAAGATTTCCGTCACAACTTACGAGTTATATGCTCAACCACAAATATCACAAAAGTTACTCGATGATGCGTTTGTCGATGTTGAGAGTTGGCTGGTGGAAAAGATTGCCGAGACTTTTAGTAAGGAAGAAAGCGAAGCCTTCATTAAGGGTGAGGGCACTTTTCAACCAAAAGGAATTTTAGCTTATGAAAATGGAAACAGTTATAATAAAATAGAGCAAGTTAAAACTGAAAAATTAGATAGTGATTCAATAATGATGTTGTATTACTCTCTGGACGAATATTATTCCAAAAATGCGTCATTTTTGATGAACAGGAGTACGTTGAAGGATATCAGGCTGCTAAAATCTCAAACAGGTCAGTATCTCTGGCAGCCAAGTCTGTCGCTTGAAGCTCCAGATACTTTAATGGGAATACCAGTATATCAATCTGCCGATATGCCACCAGCGCCAAACAATCAGCTACCAGTAATTGCGATGGCAGATTTCAAACAAGCTTATAAGATTGTAGATAACAGAGGAATGAGAATATTAAGAGACCCTTATACGAATAAACCTTATGTGAGGTTTTTTGTCACTAAGCGTGTCGGCGGAGAGGTTGTAAACACCAGTGCTATTAAATTGTTGAAAGTTGCGAGCAAGTACTAAAAACTTCCGCAGCATCATCTTTATAGCTGATCAAAGCAACACGTCATACCGCGATTCATTCCATAACTGTACGAACATTGTGATTTTGGCCCATCAGGAGGGTGTCATCCCAGTGCTTGACACATATAGCTAAACTGACTTAGATTTACCGACAGTTTGAAAAACAAAAATTCGTCATTCCGCTACTTGTTAGCGGAATCTATGCTGAGATATCGCGGCGGTATGACGTAGGAAAATCTTTCTTGGGTTAGCTATAGTTTGCTATATTATGTGATTTTATTTTTAGCGTTGCTTCTTATATTATGTAATTTATTTTCCATAATGTATATTATGTAATTTTCGATGCTAAAATCTGTTATAGCTCTCAGTATGATATGAGTGATTCTCTTTTAATAATTATTTTTTAAATAGTTTGTTGGTTCATCAATTTCTTTAGGATTGATATCTACAATTATTTTTCCGTTTTTTAACAAAATAATCCGATCTGATATTTTTGTTAAAAAATCCAAATTGTGAGAAGCGATAATCATAGTAATACCCATATCTCTAACTGATTGTAGTAGTTCCACAACGTCGACTATTGTTGCTACATCTAAACCAGACGTTGGCTCATCGCATAATAGAATCCTTGGATTCATCATTAAGCTTCTGGCAAGCGCAACCCGCTGTTTTTGCCCACCGGATAGATTACTAGGGTAATCATTTTTTTTAGAGGCAATACCCAAAGACTCAAGTAGTGAATCACTTTGATCCTGAGTTTTGTTTTTAAGTTTGGGAGCATATGTAAGATTTTCCCAGACAGTCATATGTGGGAAAAGTTGAAAATCCTGAAATACAAAACCAGTACTATCATTGCATTCAATGCTACCAGAATCTAAAACTTCGAGTTTTTGTATACAACGTAACAATGTTGATTTACCACTACCAGAAGGACCAGCAAGACCAACTATAGATTGTTCTATAATCAGGTTAATATTATTAAGTACTGGAACATTATTAAATAATTTACAAACATTATGCATTTTTATCATATATACCTTTCTGTTCAATCTTTTTGCCTATATATTCAATTAGTAATACAAGAGCGTAATAATAAGCCCCAGCAAGACAAAGTGGTATAAAATAAGTAAATTGTTCTGCTGCAAGCATTTGCGCAGAGCGCATAATATCAATACCACCAATAGTAGAGATTAATGCCGTTTCTTTAAGAAGTGCAATGATCTCATTTATCATTGTAGGAAGAATATTTTTAACAACTTGTGGTAATATAATATCTCTCCACATATAGAAACTAGGTATTTGTAAAGTTTTAGCTGCTTCAAACTGGTTTTTTGATATAGTTTCAATACCAGCTCGTAAAATCTCAGCAATATAAGCACAGCTATTTAGACCAAATGCTATAATGCCAGCACTAAATATGTTTAATTTAATTCCTGCAATGGTTGGAGTCATAAAATAAACAACACTTAACTGTAATATAAGGGGGGTGCCACGTATTACAGATATAATTCCATTAATTAATGGAATACAGATCTTATTATATCTGAGTACTGAAAATAACCCTCCTAGACTCATACCTAAAAGCAGTCCTCCAATCAATAATTTTAAAGTAAAGGCAAGGCCTGTTCCAACAAACAAGAAATTAGAAATTAATTCTTGCATCAGTTATCTCCTAGCCATTTTTCTGCTATCTTTTGTATTACACCTTTACTTTCTAAACTTTTTAACGCCTCGTTTATTTTATCCTTTAAATCAGATCCTTTATTCACAGCAATAACATAACCACCATCTAACTTGGCAGTGGCTGACCATGATAGACCAGGATTTTTTTTGCTAAATACTTTACCTTGGAATTCATCAATTAGGACGCCATCAACATGACCAGACTTTAATGTTTCTACAGCTTGATTATTATTGTCCATAGCAATAATTTGAGCTGTTGTAGGAACATGCTCTTTTAGCCAAATTTCCATGACAGTTCCTAGTTGAACGGCTATCTTCTTGTGAGTTAAATTGTTTATACCGGCTATGGGTTTATTTTTGTGATATAGAATACCAAATTCCCCTGTATAATAACTATTTGAAAAATCAAAATTTTTTTCACGCTCTTCTGTGCTACCAATAGTAGATATAGCAGCATCTACAGAATTACTTTGTAATGCTGCAAATATAGTACTAAACTGCATATCTTTAAACATTGCTTCTTTACCTAACTCTTTTGCTACTAATTGAGCAAGCTCAATGTCAAAGCCAGTAAATTTACCATTTTTATAATATTCAAAAGGTGGATAATCTGCAGAAATTGCAAATCTAATGATATTATCGTGTTTATCTTCCTTACATCCTGTTAATAGAATACTTATCACTATAATAGCATTTAAAATATATTTTTTCATATTACTAATTTATATTCATATTTTATTCATCTTATGAATATAGACATTAAAAATTGAATAGTCAAGAAATAATGAATATAATTTCAAATATACTTATTACATATTCAATATGAGGAAAATGCATAATGCATGACAACACACTAGGTGAACATATTTTAAATATTATTCAAAATCATGAAATTTTAGAGCAGAGCGATTTACAGACCTTGCTTAAAGAAAGAGGGCACAACATTCCTCAGGCTACTTTATCAAGAAAATTAAAAAAACTTAAAATTGCCAAAGTTGCTGGTGTATATAAAGTAATCGATATCAACCAGTATCAATTACCATTGATACTTAATATGCAAATTTCGGATTTTGGTTTAATAGTACTACACACTCAACCAGGACAAGCTAGCAGCCTAGCTTACTTTCTAGATCAGAAGTATGTTATTTATTCATTAAATAATAGCAAAAACATAGGAATTATAGGAACTATAGCAGGTGATGATACAGTATTATTGATCATCAAAAGTAAGGCTGAACTTAACAAAGTATTACAATCAATTTATGAAACATTTCCATATTTAAGTCCTGAATAAGAATGTTGTAAGTTAAAAATGTGATATAAAGGAGATAAGAGGGATTCCTTTGTTTAAATCTTTGTCTTCTTTTTTTCAATATACCTACATATCAGAATGGACAATTCATATAGAATCAGCATAGGTATTGCAAGCCCTACTTGGCTTAATACATCAGGTGGAGTTAAGATTGCAGCAATAATAAAAATTACCACTATCGCGATTCTGCGTTTATTTGACAAATTTTGTGTAGTGAGTAACCCTACTCTCACCATTAATGTGAGTATGACTGGAATTTGAAATGCAGTGCCAAATGCAAACATAAATTGGAGAACAAGGTCTAAATATTCGCTAACTGATGGCATAAACTCTATTGGTATACCGAAAGATTTCCCACTATGTTCAAAAGTGATGAAAAACTTCCAGGCTAAAGGAAATATATAGTAATAGACTACAGTAGCTCCCGTTACAAATAAAACCGGTGTTGCAATTAAGTATGGCAACAACACTGCCCTTTCACTTTTATATAACCCAGGTGCTAAGAACATATAAAATTGCCATGCAAACACAGGAAAAGAAAACAAAAGTGCGCTCATTATTGCAACTTGGAGATACACAAAAAATGCCTCTGTTAAGCCTGTGTAAATTAAAGAAAAACCTTCGCTACCTTTTGTTGCTTCTATTAAAGGTGCGAGTAAAAAACGGTATATATTTTCCTTAAAGTAATAACAAAAACCAAAAGCAACGCAAAAAAATAGAAAGCAAAAGATAACTCTTTTTCTGAGTTCCGCAAAGTGCTCATAAAATGAGGCGTATTTGTTTGAGTTCCAGTTCATACTCTACTATAGCACAATAGTGCTATATCTAACATTCTCAGCGAAAAAGCCCACTCATTGTCGTACCACGCTGCAACTCTACAGATGTCGCCTGTAATATATGTACCAGTTAAATCCACAATTGCACTATAAGGGTTATGTACAAAGTCTATTGAGACTAAAGGTTCCGTGCATATAGAAAGTACATTTGACATTGGATAACCCTCTGTCATCTTAGTACCCTCTGATGTCATCCGAGTAGCTGACACTGGGATCCAGAAATTAGATTCCAGCGTCACGCGCTGGAATGACGTAGAGGAGAGAGCTGCATCCTTAAACATTTCATTGATTTCTTTAACGGTCGCTTTCTTATCAGTCGTAAATTTAAAATCAACCATAGAAACATTGCTAACCGGAACTCTGACGGCAGTGCCATCTAGCTTTCCTTTTAATTCAGGGATGACAGAACCAATTGTTTTTGCTGCCCCGGTTGTAGTTGGCACCATAGATAATCCGCAAGCCCTTGCTCTACGCAAATCTTTATGATTACCATCAAGAACATTTTGATCATTCGTGTAGGCATGTATAGTAGTCATAAAACCGCTTTTTATACCTAAACTGGAGTGTAGGACTTTCACAATCGGAGCAAGGCAATTTGTAGTGCAAGAACCTGCTGATATCACTTTATGCTCTTTTTCGAGCATATCGTCATTCACACCATAAACTATAGTGACATCAGCATCCGGAACTGGAGCAGAGACAATTACTTTCTCTGCATTGTGCCTTATTGCTTCTTCACGCTTGTTAAATGCACCAGTACATTCAAGTATTACATCAACATTCCAAGGAATATTTTCAGGGCTCCGTTCTCTATATAAAGAAAACTTTTTGCCATTTATAGAAATCCAATTTTGAGACTCATTAAAATCAATATCACCACTGAATTTGCCATGAACAGAATCGTATTTAATCAAATGTGCATGCTGCTTTGCACTGAGCGATCCATTGACAGCTACAACTTCTATTTGTTTGCTATATTCCTCTATTTCGAAAATAGCACGCAATACGCCTCTGCCTATTCTACCCAGACCATTAATTCCTACACGAATCGTCATCTCTTCATTCAAAAAATTTAATTATAGAGAATTATCTTGATTAAAACTATAACATCATGTAATAGCAACATTTAAACTTTAATAGGAGCTAATTATGAGTATAAAAGAATTGCAACAAAAGCTGCTCGCAACAATCTCAGGTAGTCCTTCTACAAGACTGGAAAATGTTACCATCGAACCAGTCATGAGAAATGCTAGATTAGAAGAGTTAGGCCGAAATGCTGATCGTCCTTCTACAAGACTGGAAAATGTTACCATCGAGCCAGTTATGAGAAATAATAGATTACATTCATAGCATAACATACAGCCAGCTACCCTTCCCCCTACTTTCATCCCAGCGCGTGACGCTGGGATCTTTATTGCTTTCATAGTCTCTTTATTATTTTGTAACTAAAAAAAATACTTCCCCTTTTTAGAGAACTGCATATAATAGATTTGACATTGCAGTGCATTGTGCAAACAGAATTCCCAATACTATAACCTACAGGAGGCTTTATGAATAAGAAATTTCTCTATTCACCATTGTCAATAAAAAGCATAGGAGAAAACGGTGTATTTTCTGGTTATGCTAGCGTTTTTAATATAGTTGATAAACAAAATGACCTGATCTTACCCGGAGCATTTAAGGAAAATTTAAACAGAAATAAAATAAAACTCCTTTGGCAGCATAATCCTGACGAACCTATAGGTAGTATCATAGATATTTATGAGAATGATGTTGGTCTGTATATAACCGCACATTTACTTTTGGGTATTCAGAAAGCAGAAGAAGTGTATTTGATGCTCAAAACTGGAGCAATTAACGGACTTTCCATCGGCTATATACCTATAGAGTATGATGTTGATCATAAAAGCGGAGCTAGAGTGTTAAAACAAGTGGAATTATGGGAAGTCAGTTTGGTCACTTTTCCTGCAAACTTAGCTGCTCAGGTAATCAATGTGAAAAATCAGAACAATGAACAGGAAGTGTTAGCAAGAGCGATAGGAAAAGCAAATGCTGTACTTACAGACATGTGTATTTCTGCTTAAAGTGTATTAGGCGAGCAAAGACTTTACCATAATTTGACACCTGCATTAGTATTTATTTAACATTTATACTAATATATATAACTTTACTACTATTAAAATTTTCTGTAAATTAAAGTTAAAAAACAAGGTAATTTTATGCCAAATATTAATAATACGGTTAATTATGAAATTAATGTTAAACAAAAATACAGTTGGTCTACTGTATTTGCTTGGTTGTACCTAAAAACGATTGGACGAATACTACCAAAGAAATGGAACAAATGGGCGGAAAATATTCTATATTGCGATAAAACTACTGAAAGTAATGAAATTCGGACTGATGATCTTAAAACAACAGATGAAAGTGCTCAAATTGATTTAAAACCTGAAGTAGCAGTAAAAGAGAGCCAGAGTGAAGTAATGAGTGAAGATGAAGGAATTCAAACTGAAGTAAGTGATGAATTCATTGATGAAGACTACGATAGTATGGAAGAAGTAAGCACAGAGGAGGATGAAGAATTACAGAAACAACTAGAGGATGTAAGTCAGGAACTAGAACTTGAACGTTCACAAAATGTCCTCCTAAAAGAGGAAAATGAAGAATTGAGGTCTAAACTTGCAGAATGCGAAAAAGATTATACGGAATTGGAAGATGTTTCGCAAGAATTCCTACTTCCTGTTGGAAAATATATAAACAAATTAAAACTAGATAAAGAAAGTGAGAAGGAGATAACATCTTCTATGAGCGGTAATCTGAGTGAAAAGGCTTTCGCAGAAGGGGTCGTAAGAGTTAAAATGAGAAAGTTTTCAGATAACGTTCAAGAGCTAGCATCAAGTATAAGAGATAAATTTTTATCTCCAAACCAGAAAATGTGTAGTCGCGTCCTTGGGGAAAGAAATACATATCAACTTAGTGCTAACAAGGCAAGCACACCTAGTTCCTCGATGAGTCACACTAATACTGCAAGCATATATCCATCAAACCGCCAGAAAATAGTTAAAGTAGGCTCTTAGCATAAAGCACCAGCTCCTCTTTTGTTAAAGTGTAGGAGCTGTCTTCCCAATGTTGCCTGAGCAACTCTAAGTTTTTACCTAAACTTTTTCCTGGCTGGTGACCTATACTTATTAAATCATCGCCAGATAAAGGAAATTTTGGAATATTGAATGTATTAGCAAATGAAATGTATTTATCAACATTTTCTCCAGACTCAACGCCACAAATTTTTACTAAATCACAATATAATTCTCTACCAAATAAAGATATGTATTTTTTTTGCTCTTTTTCTGAGAGTTCTGTTTTGATATCGTTGGATAGTAAAAATAGCAGCTTTTTCTTTTGCTTGTTCGAAAGACGTAAAAATTTGCTTACATATTCTCCAAGACTTAGCCTGTCATTTTTTTTAGTAGTCCTAAGAAGTAACGCTAATTTTACTAGTGCACCAGTGCCAAAAAGAAGTGACGAAGACAGAATTTCGCATTTTACTTCTTTTGGGATAATTTTTTGTAACACATCAGATTCTTGCATGCTCTTAAGTGTTGGAAAAGGATCATTGCACTCCAGCAATTTAAGTATTTCATCTCTTATTCTCTCTCCAGAGAGGTTTTGGATCATATGCGAATGCTTTTTGCATACGTTTAGTATTTCATCACTCAAATCTCCGACACATATTTTTGCATGAAAACGAAATGCTCTTAAAATACGTAGATAGTCTTCTTTAATTCTATCTTCAGCGTTGCCTATAAAGTTTAACCTTCGCGCTTTTAAGTCCTCTATACCACCAAAGTAATCATATATATGGCCATGCTTATCTGCGTATAGAGCGTTAAATGTAAAGTCACGCCTTGAAGCATCCGCTTGCCAATTATTGGTAAATTCTACTTTTGCATGCCTGCCATCACATTTCACATCATGCCTTAGTGTTGTGATCTCAAAAGATCTTTGATTTAGAACTGCAGTTATAGTCCCATGTTTTAAGCCAGTTGGAATAGTTTTTATATTACAGAGTTTTAGCGCTTTAATCGTTTGATTGGGAAGCAAATTAGTAGCTAAATCGATGTCGTGGACATCACGCTGCAAAATTGAGTCTCTCACACACCCGCCGACAAGCCTAGCCTCACCACCAAATTTCTCTATGGCATCGATGATTAAACTAGTCTCATGGTCAACTTGCATTTAGGTTAGTACGTACTGCAAGTTCATATTATATGAAATGCTTGCAAAAGCCCTATATAAAAATATACAGGGCTATGAAGATTTATTTTACACTTCCAATTGTGATATTTGTTGTTGATGAAATGTTTTTTCTGTTCTTGATTCCTCCATACTACATCTTGGTGAGCTTGAAGGGTTTTGCTTTTCAGAGTGCTCTATGCGCTGCGTTATATCATGAGCGCACTGCTTTGCAACATCCATAATTTTTCCATCAGCATTTTTTGCCAATAACTCATCAAATCTCTTCTCAACCTCTGCTCTCTCAGAGATATCCTTTGAAAGGTTACAATATTCCAAGATCTCGTCTAGCTGAAGTTCTTTTGCTAATAGGAAATCTTCTTGCTCTTGCTCTTGTTTAAGTTTAGCTTCCTCTTGTAATTGTTTTGCTAAACTTTTATTTCTATCAAGCAATGGTTCGAAATGCAATCCGCCTTTGTTTATTACATGCACAATACTACTATCATCATAATCAACTTTATTGTATTCACCTGCATTTTTTGAACCTGAATTGTCTATTAATTGATGCAAAAACCGATCTTGTTGGATGTCAATAGCACGCAATGGGTTACTCTCTACAACATGCAATTTCACACCATACTTTTCACAAAGTATTCTGCCTTCAATGTCAGAATCACCCCATCTACTGTTGTTCATGATATTTGCTGTATAATCACTTACAGTCTCATTACGGCGCTGGCCATTGTTATCATAACTATTGGCAATTGCATCTATAAACCATTCTGGCGGATTCTTTTGCGCAAATTCCCTACAATCATTTCTTAATTTTTCGATAGTAACTTGCTCTCCTGTCTGTTGTTCTAGACTTTGTCTGAACGAGTCAAAAAAGCAGCTTCCATTACCAATTGCTTGCCCTACATAAAAATTGTCAGGGTAAGAATTACTATTTAAAGAAGTTACTTCACTCTCAACATCATGAAAATCACTTAGTAGCTTCTGCTTCTGAGCTGTAGTCATGGTTTTACCTCAATTTAATATATGTTACTATACCAACAAAATTATTAATAAGCAACTAATTAAGTATAGCAAAAATCTTTAAATTATGCAATATTTATATATATATTTTAGCTTTATTTAATAAACATGAGTTTTAACTGTGGCATAGTTGGGTTACCAAACATAGGAAAATCAACCTTATTTAATGCACTTACAGAGTCAAGTACAGCCGAAGCTGCAAATTATCCTTTCTGCACAATTGAGCCAAATATAGGCAAGATTTCGATAAAAGATCAGCGTTTGAAACAAATCGCAGCAATTGCAGGCTCAGAGAAGATAATTTATAATCAATTAGAAGTTGTAGATATTGCAGGTCTGGTAAAGGGTGCGAGCAAAGGTGAAGGGCTCGGCAATAAATTTTTAAGCCATATCAGAGAAGTTGATGCCATCGTTCATCTGCTCAGGTGCTTTACGGATGACGATATTAGCCACGTACACAGTAAAATAGATCCAATATCAGATGCTGAAGTGGTAGAAATGGAATTAATCCTAGCTGATATTGATAGCATAGAAAAAAGGCTTCCTCAATTGGAAAAGAAAGCAAAGCAAGGTGATAAAGAGCTAAAGAGACAACTTGAATTAATGCAAGAGGTACTGGCTACTTTAAAATCAGGTAAACCTGCAAGAAGTTTGGAGAATATCGATGGAGATGAGATGAAGTCGCTTCAATTGCTGACAACAAAGCCCGTTATGTACGTTTGCAATGTTGAAGATACAAATGTTATAACTGGCAATGAATTATCTAAAAAGGTAGAGAGAATGGCGGAGGAAAATAAAAGCAAATTTTATTGCATTTCAGCAAAACTCGAAGCAGATATTGCAAATCTTGATACTGAAGAGGAAAAACAGAGTTTTTTATCAGAATTTGGCTTACAAGAATCAGGCCTTGATGGAGTAGCGCGTATTATGTATGAAGTGCTGAGTATGATAACTTTCTTTACTGTGGGCCCCAAAGAAGCACGGGCATGGCCAGTAAAAATAGGGTCAACAGCTGACAAAGCTGCAGGTGTAATCCACACTGATTTTGAGAAAGGCTTTATAAAAGCAGAGACAATAAGCTTTGCAGACTACATAAAGTATGGAAGTGAACCGGCTTGTAAAGACGCAGGAAAAATTCGCTTTGAAGGCAGAGATTACATCGTGCAAGATGGTGATATAATGCACTTTAGGTTTAGAGGTTGTCCGGAAACAAGTAAAAGGCTATAATATCTGAAATTTTAGTACGGGGTAAAGATGAGAAAAAAGTATCCAACA
>NZ_LYUY01000167.1:0-998 GCF_001675785.1 Wolbachia endosymbiont of Nomada ferruginata | reverse complement strand
GTAAAGATAGTATAGCTGTTGAGAAAATGTTAAGAGTAGCTAAAGAAAACGGTATTCTGAAAGACATTCTTAACACAACAATAACCATAAAACATAAAAATAATCAAAAAGTAACTGATAAGTTACTTGCCGCATTACATGATCGCAAAGTTATTCAAGAAATTTTAGACATAGCTAGAGAAAACGATATTCTGAAAGACATTCTTAATGCAACAATAACTATAAAATATCCAGATAGTGAAGAAAAAATCTACACACCACTTACTTATACAATATCATGTAAAAGCAACGAAGCTTTTAATACAACAAGAGCTATCAATCAAGATGGTCAGGAAAAAACTCACATCCCATTTCCTATCGTTTCCGTACTTGATGAAAGAGAAACTGAATTAAAATTAAAAGAAAAAAGACAAAGTAGAAGAGATGAGGGATTAAATTTTAACAATGGTAGTAGTGACAAAAATGTTGAAATAAAAGTTAATGGGGATATCTTGTTGCAGCATAGTAGTGGAATTGAAAATGAAATAAATCATACTGCTGTACGTAATGATGTAGGGGGGGTAAAGCCTCTAATAGAAAGTAGAGTAAATGTTAAAGTACAGAATATAAATGCAGTGATTGCAACTTCTGTGACACTTGAGTTGGTAGCTAGTAAAATAACATGTGTACTGTCAAAACCCACCACTAAATTGGAAGAAGTAGCTATAACATATTTTCAAGGTTCAGCACTATATTTGTGAAACTTAATTTATATGTGCTAAACAAGATGCTGATTAGTTTTATAGCTAACCCAAGAAAGGTTTCCCTACGTCATACCGCCGCGGTATCTCTAGATCCCGCTGCGGGATGACGATTGTCGTTTAGCTATAAATATTAAGAAATTTACCAAATAAAAAAAAAGGCAAAAGAAGCCCTGGGGTTATTATCCGCTTTAAAATATTGGCGTTTTTTATGTTTTAAACGCTTGACAAGCGAGATTCAGCCGCTTTTAATTGCAA
>NZ_LYUY01000219.1:0-277 GCF_001675785.1 Wolbachia endosymbiont of Nomada ferruginata | reverse complement strand
GATCGCCCTACGTGTATTGTATGCACCCATTCAACCATCCACACTAAATATGCATCGAGCTCTGGTCTAAAGTCATCTCCTCCTCCTGATATAAATTCTCCTGGTGAAACATTTTTCACGTTCCAAGTATTTTTATTTACTACTTTCGCAACCTCAGCAGCTAATGTTCTGACAATAATAGGGGCATTTTCTATTGTGCTATCAATCACAATTCGTGCTTCAAATCTTGCTTTCAGTGCTAATTCCTCTGTTCCAGGATCTTTTCCCGATTCTAAAC
>NZ_LYUY01000218.1:0-277 GCF_001675785.1 Wolbachia endosymbiont of Nomada ferruginata | reverse complement strand
GTTTTTTTATTCTAAACGCTTAATAACCGCGATTCAGCCGCTTTTAAATGCAACTAACCTAAATTATAAACGTTAAGAAATTTACTAAACAGAAAAAAAGGCAAAAGAAACCCCTAGGGTAGCTAGTTATTCACTATCCATTTTTTAAGTTGGCGTTTTTTTATGTTTTAAACGCTTTAATAAGCGCGTTTCAGCTTATGTGGGTAGAATTTTTAAAGACATAAGGTGCACATAGTGCAAAAAATTAAACATGAGACGCCAGATACGTGAGTTTTTT
>NZ_LYUY01000217.1:0-277 GCF_001675785.1 Wolbachia endosymbiont of Nomada ferruginata | reverse complement strand
GCAGCTTTTCTTGAAGAATCAATATCCAAACATCCTGCAAGGTGCATAGGTTGATTTGCAACAATACCGACAGTATTTCCTCCAATTCTACCAAAACCAGTTATGATATTACGAGCAAAATCAGGTTTCAGTTCAAAGAAATTCCTTTCATCACAAACTTTTTCAATGAGTTCATACATATCATAAGGAGTATTAGGATTGGTAGGAATTAGAGTGTTTAAGGATTCATCAATGTCGTCAACATCATTACAGATTGGTGCAGATTTTGGTGATTCTT
>NZ_LYUY01000216.1:0-278 GCF_001675785.1 Wolbachia endosymbiont of Nomada ferruginata | reverse complement strand
CTATGAGTAGGGTTATGTTAAAGAGGGAATATGCTTGAATTTACTTGTTTCCGGACAACCTCTAAAGCGCTATAAAAATTTCCCTGATAATCTCTCACATGTAACTCAAAGCTGGGACACTGCAGTTTCAACAAACGATTCCAGCGACTTTAGCGTCTGCACCACCTGGGCAAAAATAGATAATAAATTCTATTTACTTGATGTATATCGAGCAAAGCTTGAGTACCCAAAGCTTAAAGAGCAAGTTCTGTCACTAGCTGCAAGATGGACACCACACG
>NZ_LYUY01000166.1:0-1037 GCF_001675785.1 Wolbachia endosymbiont of Nomada ferruginata | reverse complement strand
GCTGCCCGAGCTAAATGCTAATATGTTTCTTGTGTTATCCTTAAATAAAAAAGAAGAAAGATAATACACTGATAAGGACATAGTGCTACCTATAAACCATATCAAAATCGGCAGAGAAATTACTTTTAAGTTAACTTCTGTATGAGAGACTCCATATAAAATCACTATTGGATTAGCTATATAAAAAAGTATTTGAGATATAGTGTTTCTATCAATTTTAAGATATTTTCCTGCTAAGTAACCAATAAATATTGTAATATAAATAGGTAATATTTTGAGAAAAAGAGTAAGGAACATACTAGCCTATTGTAATATTTTTGATTGATAAAGTGACATTAGATCTTAAGGTGTTGTAAAAGTAAACAAAATTTATTTTCCAATTTATCCAGCTCATAGTTAATTAAATTAGTGCCAAAATTTGTTTTTACACAGGACTTAAGAATGACATTTTTATGATAAAATTATGTTAAGTTTCTATAAAGCTTCTTGCATATTTTTGAATAATGACATATTTACTAAAAATTAAACTGCTTGTAGTAATTTAGAAGGACTGTTGAAAAAACACTCATCTTGCATGGTTCTCAGGAATTCTTGCCTTGATCATTAAGATTGTACCATTACTTTCCCTAATTTTTTTAAATCCAACTTTTTCGTAAACACGGGTTGCACGAACATTTGCTGTATCTGGGTCAACAAAAGCATTTTCAGAAACTTTAAAGACAAATTCGTTTAAAAATATATTCAAAGCTTGTGGACCAATGCCTTTGCCCACATAACCCAGCTCTCCGATATACCAGTCTATAGCAGCACAGCTTTCTGGAAGCTCAGAAGTATCGTAGCCCTGCTCAGGTGGAAAATCATGTTTGTTATAGTATTGAATATAACCAATATCAACTCCATCACAATTAATAATGAATGCATGCATTGGTTTTTCAATAATTTGTGTCTTAAGTTTCAGAGGTTGTCCACAAACCAGTAAATCAAGCATATTCCCTACTTAACATAACTTTACTCATAGCCAGATATATGAAACTTTC
>NZ_LYUY01000215.1:0-279 GCF_001675785.1 Wolbachia endosymbiont of Nomada ferruginata | reverse complement strand
ATCAGCAAGAATGGCCAGCTTATCTATAATTATAGGAATTTTGGGAGGGATATGTGGCGGATTACCTTTAGACTTCTTACTCGATAAATTTGGCTGGAATTATGTTATCTATACCTTCTCAGCATTTGGGTGTTTACTTGCTCTGTTGCTGTTCTTAGTAACGCCTGAAAGCAATGCTCAACAGGAAAAAGTTAGCATTAGAGACTTAAAAAACATACTTTTCAACAAGCATATTATTCTAATTAGCTTTTTTGGTGGACTCATGGTCGGTCCAATGCA
>NZ_LYUY01000021.1:0-14193 GCF_001675785.1 Wolbachia endosymbiont of Nomada ferruginata | reverse complement strand
TTCATATACCTAGCTATGAGTAGGGTTATGTTAAAGAGGGAATATGCTTGAATTTACTTGTTTCCGGACAACCTCTACTATAAAAGAAATGAAAATAAGAATTCAAGAAAAGTTTGGTTTGAATATCAGCAAATCTACAGTACACCGTAATATGCAAAGAATGAAATTCTCATATATCACATCAAGACCACGCAGCATAATGGTCTGTTCTAGGCTGTTGGCTAGACTTTGCCTAAGTTGGATTTTCACCAACTGTATTCTAAACGCTTACTTGGCGCACCCATAACAAAAATGCCTGAAAAACGTTAATAATTATACACTATTATTAATAATTATTCAATTATATTTTTAAGTATTACAATTTTTGAAGCTAATGGATTTAATCGCAAAGCCATAGGATGACAGAAATTTAATGATCCAGGATATACTCCTTTGTTAAGGGAGATTGAGCATTTTCGAATATTTCTTGAGTGCTTCCAGACTCAACAATTCTGCCATTATGAAAGAAAATTACACTATCAGATAACTTTTTAGCTTGCTTCATTGAATGAGTCACCATAATTATAGTAAATCTTAATTTCAGCTCTTGTATAAGATTTTCGATTGCATTGGTTGCCATTGGATCAAGAGCAGAGCACGGTTCATCCATTAATAAAATAGTTGGCTTCACTGCAATTGCGCGAGCGATGCATAGCCTCTGTTGTTGGCCACCGGATAAATTGAGTGCGCTATCTTGCAATCTGTCCTTCAATTCTTCCCATAAACCAACCTTGGTTAAACTATTTTCCACCATCTCATTCAATTTTTGCTTATCCTTCGCCATACCATGCAATTTTGGCCCATAAGCAACATTATCATATATTGATTTTGGAAAAGGATTTGGCTTTTGAAATACCATACCAACTTTTGCTCTAAGTAGTACAACATCCATATCGCGTGAATATATATCACCCAGCCCATCGATATCTAATTCACCAACAGTTTTGCAACCTGGTACATAGTCATTCATACGATTAAAACAACGCAAAAATGTTGATTTACCGCACCCGGATGGTCCGATAAAAGTAGTAACTTTTCTTTTATAAATATTCAAATTTATATCGAATAAAACTTGCTTAGAGCCGTACCAGAGATTTAAATCTTTAACAGAGGCACGTGTATTGCTCATATCACATCCTGCATTGAATAGAGCCCCGGAATTTCTCTTTTATTTTCGTATAGCCATACTGCTGCTTGAACAGCTCCTCTAGCAAATGTTGTGCGATCAATTGCTTTGTGGTTTAGTTCTATCCGTTCATCAGAATTAACAAACATCACGCTGTGATCTCCTATTACTCCACCTCCACGAGATACTGCAAAACCTATTCCCCCCTTTTTCCTTATGTTTGAACCACTATGTAAATATTGATTGGACTGAAAATCCACTTTTGAAGCGTTAGCAATTGTTTTGCCAAGTTCTATAGCTGTTCCAGATGGTGAATCCTTTTTTAAGTTATGATGCATTTCCCAAATCTCAACGTCATATTCATTACCTAAAAGCTCAGCAGCTTTTTTTACCAATTTCAGCAACACATTAACCCCAACACTCATATTTGCTGACCACAATATTGGAACTTCAGCAGCATACTCTTTTAAATCGACACCTTCTATTCCAGTTGTGCCACTAACCAGCGGTGTTTTAAATTTTACAGCTGCTTTAAGGCAGTCTAACATACATTCTTTAGTTGTAAAATCTATTACAACGTCGGATAACTCAAATACGTCACTGATAGAACTTGTAACCTTGATTCCTAGATTGGCTATAATTGGTCCAATATCTGAATCTATGTACTTACTGCCTGAACGGGCAACAGCACCTGCTATTTCCACTTTGGTATTTGTAATTAATTCATTGAGTATTTTCTTGCCCATTTTGCCTAAGCAGCCTATTACTCCAACTCTGATTTTCATAAAGCTTTCTAGCGTTTATTAAGAATATTAGGCCTTTTTTTAAGCTCTGTCACTTCTGATCTATATTCTATAGCTGTACGAACACTGCAATTTGGGTCTACCAGATCCCAGTGCCTTGACCACAACTATTGCAATATGGTACATAGTGAACGATGTCATTCCAGTCTGGAATCTAGCCTTTCTGCAATCTCATCGAAAACGTTTTTCTATGCTAGTTTGCTTGCTTACAAGCAAACTTTTCTGGATCCCAGTGTCTGGGCACTGGGATGACAGGAGAAGGTACTGGGATGACAAGAATAGGGCACTGGGATCTAGTGGGCTCAAACTACAATGTTTGTACAGCTGTGATCTATATTCTATAGCTGAATAATTTAACAATTCAAAATGAATACATATCCTATTGAGCTCTATATTACATACCAGGTTGCTTTGCCTTTTCCATGCTGAGTGATGTGATTACTCTTTACGAGATTAGATACGTGCTTCTTTAAGGTATTGCAGTTTGCTTTAGTAATATTTTCCAAATCCTTAATTGTAAGACGTCCATGTTTGCTGAGTAGTGCTAATACTTTAGCAGAAAGTGGTGGTAAATAGAGATTTAACACTTTTTCATGTGACACCTTTTGTTCAAGATGAAATTTTTGCTTTTGTAGTGACCTTAAAAAGAATATAAGCCATGGATTAAAATCATAGCTGCTCGTCTTCAAGGATTGTTGAGTACGACGTAAAGCTAAGTAATAACTCTCCTTGTTACCTTCAATTACACTTTCAAGAGAGCTGTAAGGTACGTATGTATACCCTAACTTTAGCAGTAAGAAAGTTGTAAGAATACGTGATAACCTTCCATTTCCATCTTGAAAGGGGTGGATAGCCAAAAAAGTAACTATAAAGATGCCAATAATTAATAGAGGGTGTAACGATTTCACCTCTAATTGCTGGCTAGTCCAATAAATAAGTTCTTGCATTTGTGTTGCTGTCTCAAATGGAGAGGCTGTTTCAAAAACTATGCCCAAGCTTTTTCCAGATTCATCAAACGCTTCAACATGATTGGGGAATTTTTTATATTCTCCCATGTGCCTTTGATCTTTATATGAAAATTGTAAAAGCCAGATGTGAAACTGTTTTATAGTGTTTTCTGTAAATGGCATCTTGTTAAAGTTTTGAAATACTTCTTCACACACATACGCATATCCAGCTATTTCTCGTTCATCTAGAGAACGAAATGAGCGTGTATCAAGTTTGGATAGTAATTGCTCAACTTCACGGTCTGATAATCTTGCCCCTTCAATACGAGTAGAAGAACCGATACTTTCAATTGCTGCGATTTTTTTGAGCATTTGTAAACGTTCTGGAGCTAAATTACCAAACAATTGCCATGCTCCTTTAAATTCATCAATTTCAGCAACTAATTTTAACATTTCAGGTGTTATTACAATTTTTGAAATGTCAAACATATCTGTATTTTTATCTAGTTATATTCAATTATATTCGAAAATATCCTATTAGCAAAGAATACTTGTGAGACACACACTAAAGAATGAATTTTGGTAGGCATAAAAGCAGCTATTTTATGTTAAAATACAACATTTTGATGAAATTATAAGAAAGGCTGGATCCGAGTAGTCAGCTACCCGTCAGTGCATGTTGAAAAATCATTTTATGATCTAAATCAGTTTTTTTACAGGTAACTTCTAAGCTTATCAATTTTTCCAAGATCTTCTTAAGTTCTGAAAGTTGCAAACTTTTCAAATGAGATTTAAAACTCTGCAATTGTTTAAAAAACAATGGAGGGCATAGCTGATCAATCGCAGCCTGCTCACTCATTCCACCTTGCACTGACAGCAAAACGGTTTCAAGGCGTAGGAAATAATTTGATATAATGCGAATTAGTGCTATCGGTGAAAAATTTTCTTGCGATATCAATGCATCAGAAATTCTAATGAAGCGCGACATATCTTTACTTGCTATGGCAGAGCATAAATCATCAAGTGTAGCATAGTCATTGCCGGAAGTTGAAAAGCATAATTCTATATCAGTAAGTTTTAGGTCTTTTCTCTCCCCTAAGTACAAAACTAACTTCTCAAGTTCTGAACATATAGGCAGCTTTCTATGGTTAAAATAAGACTGCAAATGATGAATTATCTCATTTGTGCATTTTATATCATTTTGTTTTAAGTAACTTGATATAATATCATAAAGATTGCTGTTGCTGTCTTTATAGCAAGCAATTACACCAAAAATTTTTGAACTCTCCATATAACTTTTGGTTGCAGAATTGTGTGGAAGATCAGTTGCTGTCATCATTACATAATGACCACTTGCGTTATAATCCAACACGTTTTTTAACTCTTTGGATATACCTCCACTCACATTTATCAGCTTAATTAATTTTTTGCTGGTAAACATCGAAATGTTTGCCAATTCAGAAAACAGTAAACCGGGTGACTTATTCACTATTGCAAAATCCATCACCTGAACTGAATACTCATCCAAACTGGCAATTATTTCTTGTACATAAAAATCAACCCTACTGTTATCACTTCCATGAATTAACACACCACTTAAAGCATCAGGTTTCTCTAGGAATCTTTTAACTTTGGATGGTGTAACCCTCATGCCACCTATATGATATCATTCTCATTTGACTGTACATGAGTATCCAAAGACTCTGAGTCTCCTTGTGCAATATTATGCACATCACCTGCTACATCATCTGACTCTTCTGTTTTTCCTGTAATATAATTATAAAATTTTTTCACAGGTTGAGATATATATTTGGAA
The DNA here is from genome assembly GCF_001675785.1 of Wolbachia endosymbiont of Nomada ferruginata. Taxonomy (NCBI): domain Bacteria; kingdom Pseudomonadati; phylum Pseudomonadota; class Alphaproteobacteria; order Rickettsiales; family Anaplasmataceae; genus Wolbachia; species Wolbachia endosymbiont of Nomada ferruginata. The sequence continues at coordinate 9,462 of NZ_LYUY01000021.1, read as the reverse complement.
AAAAATCCTTCTTCGCTCATATTGCTTACTCCATAAAACTAACAACTTATCATTAGCACATAAACAATAATATAGCAAATTGTGCTAAGATAGTGATGTTTTATAATGAGTATATTACAAAATTATTAACATTCGAGATTAAAATTAAGCCAACCTGCTTAATACTAGCCTTATAAAATAAGCGATAATTAAATATACGGCTGCAACAAGTATAATTGCAGGTCCAGTTAACAAATCAAAACTTGCAGATAACATGAGACCTGATATCCCAGAGATTACAGAAAAAACTGTTGCAACAATAATCATCTCCATTGGAGTTTTCGAAATGAGCCTTGCAGATGCTGCTGGTATTAGCAAAAATGCAGCAATGAGTAATATTCCTATTAATTGGGCAGCAATTGCTATAAATATAGCAAGAGTGATTAAAAATTCTAGTCTAACAAAGGTAACATTAATTTTTTCAACTACTGCTAAATCTTGATTAATTGAAATCATTAACCAATAACGCCATCTAAATATTAATATCAAAGTAACTACTGCAGAGGTTAAAAAAATCAATACTATATCACTTTGATCGAGCGTTAATATATCACCAAACAGTGAGCTAATAATACTATTATTGCCAGATGGAAGAAAAGACATAAGTATTAAACTCGATGATAAAACTACATTGGTAACAATGTTCAATATCGTATCAGCAGAATATAATCTGTTAAAATTAAGAGAAAGTAGTATAGCAAATGTAATTGCAATGAGCATTATGCTAAGCGATGGGCTAATCTTAAAGATCAAAGCAAGTGCAATACCAAGCAATGAAGAATGGGACAAACTATCACCAAGATAAGATAACCTTTGCCATATCATAAACGATCCTAAAGCGCCTGTTACTAGGCTAATTACGACTACTGCAACTAGACTGTTGATGAAAAAATCCTGGGTAAACATTTCAAACATGCTATATGGCTATTAGATAACTGACAACAAATCTATCTTCGGATATCAGAATATTATGGGTTCTGCATGCAGAACCTGTTGTCATAAATTCAAAATTTAAACCTTTTTGTTCCATAAGATAGGACTTCACTGAAGAACTTAGTATATTGCGTGTTTTACCAGTACCTATTATCAAAATTTCTATTTCCTCTGTTAAAAAAGATTTAAAATGTTCCTTGCTATTTATATCACTTTCTTTCAATTTAATCACCTTTTCAGGAAAAATTATAATTGAGCCATAATATTCTTGATTGTTTACCAAAAATTTTCCTTCCCTGTAACCATTTATAAGATTTTTATTCTCGGAAATTAAGGGCATAAAGTCAAACTATTAAAGGGCATAAAGTCAAACTATTAATTGAGTGTCACATACCCACCATTCTGGTTGCTTTTTTCCGATATTAACTGCAGCAGCTTTTGCATTTTCCTCACTATCGAATATTCCAAAACATGCTACACCACTGCCTGACATGCGAGAAAGTATAGAGCCTTCTTGTGACTCAAGTGTTGATATCACATCCTTAATTTCAGGTACAAGGCTTATTGCTATTTCTTGAAGATCGTTTCTCGTCTCTTTAAGAAACTTCAACAAATCCTTTTCAGCGTCATCGCTCCATTTAATTGGCTCAGAAAATTTTCCTTCATGTTTGGAAAATACCTCTGGTGTACTCAAAAACTTTTTTTTCGGTTTCACAAGCACCACATTCGTGGGTAAAGAGAACTTTTTTATGTGGCACAATTCTTCACCAATACCTCTAACAAAAACAGGCTTGCTATCTACACTTGCGGGAACATCAGCGCCAACGTTTAAGGCTATTTCATTTAAAATCGTCCTATCAATCTTCCACAGCTTCCCTAGCGTACGTACCACAGCTCCAGCATCTGAGGATCCGCTACCAAGTCCTGCAGCAATTGGTATGTTTTTTACAACCTTTACAGTGACTTTAGTGCGTACAGGAGCATGCCTAAGCAGCAGATTAACCGCTTTCATTACAGTGTTATATTGGTTATTTATTTTAGACTCGGAGTTTATAAATTCAACTGTAGAGTTATCGTATCTAGAATCCTTCTCACCTACTTTTATTTCCAAAAAATTAGAGAGATTAGCAAAGACAAATAAACCTTCAATCAAGTGATACCCTGTTTCTTTTTTGTCTACAACATGCAAAAAAAGATTGATTTTTGCAGGCGCCTTTACACAAAAACTTTTCATTATATATCTTCACTAAGATTATTTTTACATTATATGTATAATGCTATTCTAGTCAACTTTTATAAGGTTTTCGCACTTCTGATGAGATCAAATGCCATAAATCCTAATTTCTCTGTGTGGGTAAATGCATCTGCTGGTACAGGCAAAACAAAAATCTTAATAGACAGGGTATTGAGACTTTTATTAGAAAACAAAAGAAATATTCTCTGCTTAACGTTCACCAATGCTGCAGCAAACGAGATGGAGAATCGCATTCACAGCATACTCAGTAAGTGGGCAATATGTTCAGATAGTGTGTTGGCAGCAGATCTAGAACAACTAGATTTCTTTCCAATGTCATCCCAGTGCGTGACACTGGGATCCAGAAAAAATAAAGATTATTTAACAAGAGCAAGAAGGCTTTTCTCTGAACTGGAAAATCTTGGTCTAACTATACAAACCATACACGCTTTCTGTTACAAATTAATCTCCAGCTTTCCTATAGAAGCTGGCATTGCTCCAAATTGCACGCTGAGTGAATGTAAAGAATTACATTCCATCATATTCAATAAAGTGCTTCATAACGAAACTGTGCAGGATGATATCAACCTTATTGCAACTGAAATTGATGAAAATAAACTACGCGATTTGCTTTATACTTTATGTATAAAAAGATCGATATCAGCAAATGATTCGAAATATATCAAAGATAAATTGAGCGCCCCAGATGAAATTCATGACTTACAGAGTGAAACAATTGAGCACGTGGAAAGACTAGCCGAGATATTAAGTGAAGGCAGTAAAAGAGATCAGAGTTATAGTGCAATACTTTATTCTACTGTCATTCCAGTGCTTGACACTGGAATCCAGAAAAAAAGAACCAGTGTCAGCTACTCGGATGACACCGGAATAAAGTGGAATGACACCAAAATAGAAAACCTAGCCAAGGTATTTCTAAAATCAGAATCGCACGAAAAAAAGAGCATATCATCCATTGCAACAAAAAGTATTTTGGAGAAATTCAAAGATGCAGAGCAAATAATAGAGAGCGTTCAGAATGTAGTATTTACCCATATAAGAGACATGAACTCTTATCAAATATTCAAGAGAACCAGTAGCTTACTTGGTGTATTTAAAGTATATGTTGATTTATATAATAGTGAAAAATCAAAAAATGCACTGCTTGACTACAATGATATAATCAACTTAGCAACAAATCTTCTCAGCAATCCAAACTATAAAGATTGGATATTGTTTAACTTGGATCAAAAAATAGATCACATCCTTGTTGACGAGGCACAAGACAATAGCATCAGCCAGTGGAAAATTATAACAAATCTCTGCGATGAATTTTTTGCCGGTGATGATGAAAAGCGAACCTTATTTGTAGTTGGTGACGTAAAACAATCCATATACAGATTTCAAGGAGCAAATCCCCATCTATTCAACTATATGCAACAATACTTTCATACGAAAACTGGTGGTAGAGATTGGATATCATGCCAACTTGAAAAGTCATTTCGTTCAACTCCAGAAGTTTTGATGCTTGTAGATAGAATATTTAATAACTTCCGCGCAGAAATATCTTTTAATGATAATGAAATAAAACATGTTCCACATAGAGAAAATGACCAAGGATATATTGAAATTTGGCCAGCGTTACCAAGGCGCAAAGAGAAAGAACAGCAAGCTTTACAAATTCCTCTGACATGCAAGGAAGGTTATACAATAGCAGATCGATTACTTGCTCAAACAATAGCTAACAGAATTCACAATTGGTTAAACGAAGGGCGGATTTTAGTCGCTAAAGATCGCCATATAGAACCAAGAGACATTATGGTTCTGGTACGACAACGAAACGTATTAGTTGATTACATAATAAGCGAACTTAAAAAAGCAAACGTGCCAGTTGTAGGCCGGGATTATTTTAGAATTATGGACTATATAGCCGTGCAGGACTTAATAGCTTTGGCCGAATTTTTACTCCTCCAGGCAAATGATTTAGCTCTTGCAAATGCTTTAAGATCACCGCTATTTAATTTCACCGAGGATGATTTATTTAACATTGCATACGACCATAAAGAGCATTCACTATGGGAAAGAATTCAGGATTATTCTGTGGTTATCTATAGTGAATTAAACTATCTCATTAACTTATCTCGCACAGAATCCCCTCTCGCATTATTCACGCATATACTGCGCACAGGTAAGAAGAAATTTGCTGCAAGGCTAGGTCTTGAGTGCTTCGAGGTTCTAGACGAATTTATGAACCTTGTGTTGCAATTTGAAAATCCATCTCTTCAAGCATTTGTTCAATGGATCAAGGAGAATAATCCGGAGATTAAGAATGATATGCAATCAGAACGCAATGCTGTGCGAATAATGACAATTCATAAATCAAAAGGTCTGCAAGCTCCCATAGTATTTTTGGTTGATACAAACACAGTGCCAAGAAACAGTGAAAGCATTATCTTTGATGGAACAGAAGTGCCATTTTGGTGTGGAAAAAACAACAACGCTTATTGTGATCAAGTAAAAAGAGAGAAAAAACTAGAGGATTATAATGAATATTTGCGTTTATTATACGTAGCACTCACGCGTGCTGAAGATGAGTTATACATCTTAAGTAAAGAGCCAGTGCAAAAGGGCTCTTGGTATGATCTAATCACTCAGTATGGAGAACCATATGAAAAGAAACAAAGGGGTTTACAGCCAATATTTAAAGAAAAAGTTGAAGTGCTATGTGTGAATGCAAACTACCCTTATATTTATAAAAAACGTGATTATTTTGATATTCCGGTCATTTCGCTTCCGCCAAACCTATCAATGTCATTCCAGCGCCCTCTTTCGTCATTCCAACATCCTTCCTTGTCATCCCAGCGTCCTCCCCTGTCATCCCAGTGCTTGACACTTGGATCCAGTAAAAAAGAAGGAAAATCAGCATCAGCTACTTGGATGACAGATGGTTATACAAGAGGCCTGATCATTCACAGCATATTACAATATATGCCCAAGATAGAAAAAGAAAGGAGAAAAAATTGGGTCAGAAAATATCTTGACAATATAAACACCAGTGAAGATAAGGATGAAATTTACAGTAAAATATTGGCCTTTAATGAAAAATATGGCTATTTGTTTGACTTGGAAGGCAAATCAGAGATTACACTGAGTGGAACAATTGATGGCAAGTCAGTATTAGTACGACTAGATAGGCTATGCATAACGCAAGATAAAGCAATCATAATTGACTACAAATCACACCGTAACGTTTCTGTTTCCTTATTAAATGAAATAAAAAAACAGATGTTAATCTATAAAACCTTAGTACAAGAAATATATCCAAACAAGCAAGTAGAGTGTGTGGTTATTTGGGTGGAAGATTTAACTCTGCAATCTGACTTTTGATGAAACTTGATTGCAAGAGTGCGGTAAAAGAATCTATAGCTAAAGTCATTCTGGTTTAGCAACCAATTTAAAAAACGACAAATTCGTCATTCCAGTGCCTTCTTCTCCTGTTATTCCAGTGCCCTCTTTCTTGTCATCCCAGTGCGTGACACTGGGATCCAGAAAACTTAATTGCAAGTAATACATTGAGTTTGGTGAGTATGGGTTTTGCGTTATAGAATGAAGCACTTTTGGTGAATTTGTAAAGAAAACTGGATTCCAGTGTCAAGTACTGGAATGACAAGTTCTCGGCAACCCCTACGTCATCCCGTCACGGTATCTCTTAGCCGCTAACACGTAGCGGAATGACGATTGTCGGTAAATCTAAGTTACTGTAGCTATAAAGGCTTTCACAACAACCTATTTTCCTTGAAACTAAAATAGCTACTGAATGTAATAATAATGTGATCTATTAATTCTATTCCTATACTTTGGCAAGCTTCTGCTAGTTGTCTAGTGAGAGATATATCGCTATTTGAAGGTTGTGTATCTCCGCTTGGATGATTGTGAGATATTACAATGGATGTTGAACCAATCAAAAGTGCGCGCTTGATGATCTCTCTGACATAAAGAGGAGTTTGATCTACTGTACCAATATTTTGCAGGTCTTCCGCTATTAGACGATACTTCTTATTCATGTAGATGACGCGAAAATTTTCCTTATTGAGGCTTCCTATACTTATTCTTAAATAATCAAGCAATTTTTCCCAGTTATCGATTACAGGCAGGTTTTTTATTTCTTCTCTTGCAGAACGAACAAAGGCTTGTTTTACACAAAAGATGGCAGATATCGCTGCATTGCTGACACCATCAACGTTTTGCAGCGCTTCCAGGTCAGCATTAAAAACTTTATTTAAGCTGCCAAAACTTTCTATCAAACTCTTTGCCACCGGTTTTACATCAATTCTACTATATGCTGAATATAAAATGTGCTCTAAAACTTCATAATCAAGTAATGATTGTCCATTATCTAAAATAATTTTCTCTCTTAGGCGCTTTCTATGCCCCTTTTTGTAATTTTTCATCATCAATGAATTGCTTATCTCTTGTATAATAAGAAATTAGATTTTTAAGTAAAATATTTAATAAAGCGCATGACGCACAATTGTAAGAACATTCATTTTTAAAGACAGCAAATGGTGTCATGAAAGTAGCTGAGACACTGTCCTCCTTTGTCATCAGAGTAGCTGACACTGGTTCCTTTACGACGGCAGTGCCCAGAGGTGTCATCCCAGTGCGTGCACATAGTGCAAAAAATTAAAAATAAGACGCCAATACGTAATACTGTTGTCGTTTAATCTGCACAGATTGAAGATAAATGAATACCTTCAGTATCATGATAAAGGGGCTGGCGAAGGGTGTCAAGTAGTTTTTAGCTCTGCTTTCCAAGGCTTTTACTCGTGACAACCACTGTGCCTGCGATCTTATCATGCCAAGTTTGACAGCGTTTGTTGAAATTTGACCATAAAAAGCCCAAGAATAATGGTGCAACTGATAGTATGAGGGAAAAAAATCTCTTGGTTGCTTGCCTTAAAGTCATTTTTCCGAAGGTTTGTGCATCCACAACTCTGAGCCCAAATAATAGTTTTCCAGGTGTAGTAGCAAACTTTACCCACATATATATTACATAGCAAAAGAGCATAATAAACTGGACTATTTGATTTAGGATCAGTAACTTAATGAGTCTACTCTGCGTTACTGTTTCCTCTGTAGATAATGGCACTTGCATTTCATATTTCGCGGCAATTTGGCTTAATATTTTGCTATCCTCTGAGTTCATAAAGAGCTGATTTAAGGCTTGGCCGCAAAACTGCAAGAACAAAACGATAATAATCAAATCAAGCAATACTGATATATAGCGCCTGAGGCCCGTTACATAACATATTCCATTTTCGTCTTTCTTTACCTTTTGAATAACATTTATAGAAGAAAAAATAGAGAATAAACGATTAAAAAATTTATGTAACATATATATGCTTTCCAATATTTAACGTGCCCCTGGCCGGACTTGAACCAGCATGCTTTTGCAAGCAACAGATTTTGAGTCTGCCGTGTCTACCATTCCACCACAGGGGCCTTAAGGTTTAATGCTATAGGTAGCACAAAATTAGTCAAATTTTATATGTCTTTCAAATCAAAACTAAATATTCTACAATAATCAACAGTTACTCTCAAAACTTAAAATGAATGAATTAGCTAGTCTCCTCAGTTCAAGAAGTGTAGACAAGGAAATATGTAAATTACCGCATAATCTAGAAGCTGAACAGATGCTTATTGGTGCAATGATTCGTGATAATAGAATCTGTGATGCAGTTGAAGATACAATTACGGCAGAGAATTTCTATGATCCATTACATCAGAGTATCTTTACGCAAATATCCAAAACCAGGAAACACGGTATAGTTGCCAATGAACTAAGCCTCAAAATGTTTTTTGAGAACGACCAAGCGTTTACCGAATGTGGTGGGGTAGAGTACTTAGCAAAGCTTGCAGCGAAGGCAAGTATTGCGCTTGATATCTATAGTTTGACTAAAATAATCCGTGATACTTACTTAAGGAGATGTTTAATTAAGCTCGGGCAAGAAATAGTTGGTGATAGCTACAACTACGATATTGAAAATCCTGCACAGGAGCAAATTGAACAAGCAATGACAAAATTGTTCAATTTGGCAGTAAAAAAACAAGGTGAGAAAACATATATAAAACTTGCAAGTTCAATTAAAGATGTAGTTGAGAAGATCAGCACACTGAAAAATAATCCAGAAGCGCTAGGCGTTACAACCGGACTTCAAGATCTAAATCAGCTTCTTGGTGGTCTACAAAAATCTGATTTATTAATTTTAGCTGCAAGGCCTTCTATGGGTAAAACAGCATTGGCGCTAAACATCGCACTTAATGCTTGTAAGATGTTGCAAAAAAGAGCAGATAAGCAACACTATGTAGCGTTTTTCTCGCTCGAAATGTCAGCAGAGCAATTAACTGCAAGGCTGATCACTATAGATTCAGGGATTAGTTATTATAAGGCATTAACCGGGAGAATTAGTGATTTTGAATTGCATGAATTTATCAATACTAGTACAGAATTATCTGAACTGCCTTTCATCATAGATGACACCCCTGCGCTATCAATTAGTGCCCTTCGCACCAGAATACGCTTGCTGTATCAATTATATAATGTAGAAGTGGTATTCATTGATTATTTGCAGCTAATCAGAGGAACAACAAAAAGGAGTAATGAAAATAGAGTGCAAGAAATCTCGGAAGTGACGCAGGGTTTGAAAGCAATTGCAAAGGAGCTAAATATTCCCATTGTTGCACTATCTCAGCTCTCTCGTTCTGTTGAGCAGAGGGATGATAAAAAACCACAACTTTCTGATTTACGTGATTCAGGGAGCATAGAGCAAGACGCAGATATAGTAATGTTTCTCTATAGAGAAGAGTATTATGAACTAAGAAAACAGCCAAATGAAGGAAACAATAAACATCGGGAATGGCAAGAGAAAATGGAAAAAATTAGAAACATTGCAGAGCTCATTATTGCAAAGCAGAGAAATGGACCAATTGGCAGTGTGAAGCTATATTTTGACTCTAACAGAGGTGCATTTAAAGATTACACGGAAAGGCATAGTTCATAGCTTGGCAGCAATCTTCTTGTTCCCAAGTTTATCAATTATTTTTTTTATGTAAAGATAGCTTGACAACTTCTTAAAAATCCTTTTATAATGGTATTATATTTTATAATACGTGAGATGATGAATAAGAGGTTGTCCGGAAACAAGTAAAAGGCTATAATATCTGAAATTTTAGTACGGGGTAAAGATGAGAAAAAAGTA